>JAEZKY010000125.1 GCA_023435985.1 Bacillota bacterium
GTACAGGATGGCTATTAATAAAAGGAATTACATATTGTTGCTATAGTAATGGGAAAATGATTCATGATTGTGAATTATATGGCTATAGCTTTGATAATAACGGTGTAGCTACTAAAATAAGTTAGACTTTTAAATATAATATGATATATTTGGCTAAATTGCACTTATTTACGCCGTATATAAGAGGTAGATTAGGAGAAATACTTAGTCTACCTTTATTTTTTTATTTTTAAAAATTAATTGTAAATTATTGTAGTATTTAACTCGTACTGATAATATATAATTAAAATATGAAATCAGGTATTTAAAATTTGAGGTGAGTTGATGTTTAAAGTTGATTTGATAGGAAGAATAAATAAGTATAAATTAACAAAAAAATGAAATTTTACTACCATCTTTTTCTAAATGGATATTATATTGAATTACCATATTTTAAATGAACAACATTTGTGTATTTATTTTCTTCATTATCGGATGTGTAAATATTAACTATATAAAAATTATCGAATTCACTCTCACTAATCGTACCAACTATTTCGTTACTAAGTATTTTGATAATTTCTGGCACCGTATTTGCATGATGAATTACTAATACATTTTTACCTTTATAATTTGATAAAATATCTTCTGCAATTTCTTGGGATTTATTAAATTCTTTATGTGTTATATTTGGCTGCAGACGTTTGATTAAAGGTTCAGCAGTTTGTATTGATCTTTGAATATCACTTGTATAAACTGCTGATATAGGAGCCCTTTCAACGATATTCACTAAGTTTTGAGCACGTTTTTTTCCAATGGAATTCAAAGATATAGCGTTACGATCCACTACTCCCTCAGGAATATCTATATCCGCATGTCTAATAAGTAAGACTGTTGTTATATTTTCCATGATATACCTCCTTCTTGATTCCTCATTAATTTATTTACTTTGCTAATGAATCATAAGTATAAAAATATGCTTATAGAATATTAACGAAGATATCGTAATTACTTAGATGAATAATTCTGATATCTTCTTTCCAGAAACATAAAATCTGCAGAAATTCTAATTATTATAAAATAGCTAAGGCATAAATACCCACTTCTTCAAAGGCATTTTCAACAACAGAGCTAGTATTTTGGGGTAATTTCCCTTCACTAACCAACTTTTTTGATGTTTCAAAAATTGCCTTAAATGCGTCATTAAAAGTAGCATGGTAGTGAATTATTTCTTTATTTTTCAAAGCATTATACCAAAGAAAAGCAGCTGAGTCAGTGCCAATTTCTTGCGAAACAAGAAAAAATGCTCTATTGGGAATTCCACTATTAATATGAACCCCCCCAAAATCATCTTCCTCAGTATTGTCTAATTCTACATAATCTTTCATATTTGCCACTTGATCATCATAGTCACTAGCTGTTCCTGGAGCCTTCATTGAACGTATTGCTTTACCTCGGAACTTAGGGCCTACAACTTCATCCCCAATCAACCAATCTGCAGTTTGTGCGGTTTGCCCTTTAACAAATTGTTGCACCGCACTACCTATTACATCAGAAAAATGCTCATTCAAAGCACCTGATTGAAACCCATAGTATAAGTCATTAGTAAATTGAGTTACTCCATGTGCAATTTCATGTGCAACAACATCTATACTACGAGCTAAATTAATAAAAGTCTCACCATCTCCATCACCAAGAGATAATTGATTAAATTTCCAAATAGCATTATTAAAATCTTTTTCCCCAAAATGTATATTACATATTACATCCATTCCATTGTCATCAATAGAATTTCTTTCTAGCTTATTTTTTAAATATTCTAGAGTTTTTCCACAAAAATCATATGCTATGTTTGCTATTTCGTCAGATGCAGGAGGGTCGCCCTCTTTTCTTACTAATTTATATTTAAACTTTTTAGCACCTTTGCTATCGTAAATCAATCGTTTTGAAAGCCCTTCTATATTTCTTTCTGCTATACTATGTGTAATATTATTTTTTTTTTCTTCTTTTGCATTATTTTTAATTTCTTTTGTCTCAATAAGTGTCTTTTTTGCGTTTTCATTTCCTCTTTCAGCTAATTTTTTCAATAAATTATTAGGTATAAACCCATCTCTATCATGATTATTGTTCATTTTGTTTTTGCCTCCTTAGTAAGTTTTCTAATTTTACTTTTTTATTTTTTACAAATTAACTTTATTTCATCCATAGAAATATTTGGATTTTGATATAGCTAAATTTAATACTTTAAATCTATTTATATCTCAACATTCAATATTCAAAAAAAAGGGCCTGTTGCAAAACTAACATAGTTAGTTTTGTAGCGGCTCATTTTTTATAGAAATAAAAAAATGTGAATTCCGAAGAACTCACATTGATTGTATAATTAAATTATGCAACTTGCCAAGCCATAAAGTATAATATTAATAAATTTATAAGAAATATACTATAGATTATTTAAGATTTGCATAATATAATATTATGTAATTGCAGGATTAAGGGAGAGTTTTTATGAATAAAGTAACAATAGATACAATATTAGAAACAATAAAGGGGCTTCCAGAGGATCAACAAGAGATTATATTATATTTAACAGATATATTTAAAGGAGAAGAAGAAACTATTAACGAGTATGTAAAAAATGAATTACTTAATAAATAGAATTATTAGAGTAAGCTGATAATATCAGAAGCAAGAGCTGTTATTAATAAGAGGTTTAATATAAAAAAATAGAGATAGTATTTAATTCATGATTCTGAATTTATGTACTATCTCTATTATTATGGGGATAAAATGCTTATCTGATAGTATTGACATAATATAAGATAATATACATTTATACATATAAAAGCCAAAACAATAGACTTAATATAATTATCACCATGTTAATATAAAATAAAAAATAGCGATAGTTATAAATAATCAAGGAGAATAAGATACTATCTCTATTAATATGTAATCAAGCAAATTAGGCTTACATCTCAATTATAGACATTAAATTTAATTAATATTCAACTATTTTTTCCATTTTAAGAGGAATATAGATAAAAATATAGAAGATTTAATAACAAGTATTTTTATTAAGAGGGGGAATTAGTAATGAATAAATTAAAAAAGGTATTGGCTAGTCTCATTACATTAGTTATGTTTTTTGCAGTAAGCCCAATAGCAGCACATGCAGAATGGCAACAAAGTAGTAATGGTTGGTGGTACACAGAAGGTAGTTCATATGCTACTGGATGGAGACTAATTGAAGGTAATTGGTACTATTTTCATTCTGATGGTTATATGGCTAAGAATACAACTATTGATGGTTATTACTTAAATAGTGATGGAGCATGGACAACTAGCATACCTGCATCAAATTCAACTTCATACAATAATTCAAGTAGTTCTTCAGGAAGCACTCAATATGTTGATGAAAATGGGAATGGACTTATAAAGGGAAGCGTTGATCACATATATCATGTTCCAGGGAGCACATATTACAATAGAACAAAAAATGTTGTTCAATGGTTTAAAACTGTAGAGGAAGCAGAAGCTGCTGGATATAGGGCACCTGAAAAATAAATATAAATAAAAATAGAGATGGTATAAATGGCAGCATTTGAGGTGAGTCATTATACTATCTCTATTATTATATTTAAGGATCAAAAAAACATTATGTTTTCATTTTCGATTATTGACATGTTTTTGAGAAATATTCAATTAATTATTCACAGGTGTTAAGGCTCCATCGCTACCTGCATAATATTTTGTTTGATTGTCATAGTAATTTGTATAATAACCATTAATTAAAAGAGAACCATCTTCTTTGGCATAATAGTCTTTGCCAGTTTGTGTATCTTTAATAATATGATTTTCTATTAAATGCCCATCTTTATCAATATAATACCAAGTGCCATTTACATTGGCCCAAGCATTGCAATATCCTTGCTCAAAATCAGGTGTAGCTAGTAGCCAATAAGGACTGCGAAATGACCATTGGGAAGAATCAGCAGATACTGTAATAGGATTTGATATATATATTTCATATGCAACTGTGTTTTCATCAGCAAGAGCAGCTACACTAAATAAGCTGCAGCTTATAAGTACTAAGCTTAATATTTTTACTATAGTTTTTTTCATTATTTATCACTCCTATATATAATCATATCCACATTATACCACAATTTGTAAAAACATGAGAAAAATAATACAAAATTAAATTTCTAGCTCTATTTTTGTGTATAGAAGATTACATAAAAAGAAAATGTCACAAACAGGATTGTGACATATGAAGTTAGTGTTTTCAATATCTTAAGGCAATTTGTAACAAAGTAACATGAATTTTGAAATCTATACGCATATATATATGAGATATATTTATTACTATATATAATATATATATTTATATTATTATATTACATTATATATATAAGTACATATAAAGGCGCATAAATACTAGTCTTAGGTATGTAACAAGAAAATTATGGTAAAACTCGAACTAAACCGCTATAAGCGTTGATATCACTTAATTAAGCCAAGTAACATGAAATATAACATTCAGGTAACATAAATATTAAGTTCATGTGATATATTCTGCTATTGGCAATTCATATATATAATGAAAGAATAATTAAGGCTAGAGTAATTTTAATTATTACCTAGCCTTGTTTTTATTTGCCGTCAAATGAACGTCAAAAACTTTAGAATAATTTAGAGTTTTTCAAGGTATTTATCTTTCATTTAAAATTGCTTTAAAGTAAGGTACAGTCCACTTTAAGCCTAAATAGCATTTTAAAATTATATTCTTCATTGGAAACTATATTTTAAAAAGAGAAATAAAATAGTAAGATATGGAGTTGAAGAATTGCATTTTAATGATGCAATAGAAATATAACAAAATTAAAAAAGAAATAGATCTCAAGTTTTTTAATATATGAAAGATTGAGATCTATTTTTATGTAAATAATACTAATGACTTGGATATACTTAATTATAAAAAAATTGAATTTAATTCTAATAATAAATATAAATACATTTCTAATTGTAGTTGTATAAAAATAACAAATAGATATATGTATATACGTAAAGATATTAAAATAGTAAAATAAAATAAAAATATTGACTACATATAGATGAATATCTATACTGTATACGTAGAAATAAATATGGATAATGTTGAGAGGAGTATAAGGTGAGCACAGAATATGAAGAAAATGCTAAAATACTAAAGGCTTTAAGCGACCCTAATAGACTTAATATAATAGATCTGCTTTCGTGTGGAGAGAAATGTGCATGTGAGATATTGGAAAGTTTTAATTTTACTCAGCCTACATTATCTCATCATATGAAAGTATTGATTGATTGTGGTTTAGTTGAAGCTAGAAAAGATGGCATTTGGAATTTATACAAATTAGATATAAATAATGCAAATCGATTGGTGTTATTCTTATTAAAGTTAGTTACAGAAAAAGAAAAATGCATATGTGATAGTAAAAATTTTAATGTGCACTGTAATACAAAGGATATTAGGAGTTAATATGAAGAAAACAGATTTGACTGAAGGAAAAACTTTAAAAGTATTGACAACCTTATCTGTTCCTATAATGGGAAGTTCTTTATTACAATTTACATATAATTTAGTTGATATGTTATGGGTTGGAGGCCTTGGAAGTGGTGCTATTGCAAGTGTTGGCTCTGCAAGTTTTTACATGGGACTTGGTTACTCCATAAATTCCTTAGTTGTTATTGGTACTGGAATAAAAGTTGCTCATGCTATTGGAAAAAAAGATGATAATGAAGTTAAAGAATATATCAATGCTGGGCTTTTAATAAATACAATAATGGCAATTTTATTTGCATTTGTATTGATTTTAAGTGGAAGAAGTCTAATAGATTTTTTGCATATTGATAATCCAAGTGTCGCAAGAGATTCTTATTTATTTTTAGCTATAAGCGGACCAACTATGTTTTTCACTTTTTATAATCTTCTTTATGCAAGAATACTTGGGAGTTTTGGAAATAACAAATTACCTTTTAATATTAACTCAATAGGTGTAATTGCAAATATTATATTAGATCCGATTTTTATTTATATATTCAAACTTGGAGTGCTTGGAGCAGCAATTGCAACAATGCTGGCTAATATTATAATGTTTTTGCTATATTTATCTAAAACATCGGATATACTTAAATATAATCTAAAAACAAAAATATATTATGAAAAAATAAAGGAAATAATAGTTTTAGGATTTCCAATGGCACTTCAAAGAATCTTATTTACTATAATAAATATATTCATTGCACGAATTATTGCTATATTTGGCTCAGATGCTATTGCAGCTCAAAAAATAGGATTACAAATTGAATCAATTACTTATATGGTTATAGGAGGCCTACATGGTGCAATAGCTGCTTTTACAGGTCAGAATTTTGGAGCAAGAAAATATGAGAGAATAAAAGAAGGATATAATACAGCAATAAAAATTGGTGCAATATATTCACTTATAATGGCATTTTTATTTATGTTTTTTAATGTTCCATTTATTAAATTATTTGTTAGAGATGAAAATACAATAGTTATTGCAAAAGCTTACTTACAAGCAGTGGCATTTTCGCAGATTTTTAGCACTATTGAAACAGTATCAAACGGACTATTTACTGGAATTGGCAAGCCTAAAATTTCTTCAATTATAAGTATAGTATTTACAGGTTTACGTATTCCAATGGCATTAGCTTTAATTAGGCCTTTTGGGCTTACTGGTATTTGGATGAGCATCTCACTATCAAGCATACTTAAGGGAATTACAGCTTATTTATTATATATAATTCAAGTAAAAAGAAAATATTAACAGGGGGACAATTCATGTTAAACGAACTTAAAGAATTATTTACGCCTTATGAATTATTGAAAGGAAATTATGGGATTGAAAGAGAAAGCTTAAGAGTAAATGAGACTGGAGAATTATCAGAAGAGAATCATCCAGCAATATTTGGTGATAAAGTTGAAAATTCATATATAACTACAGATTTTGCAGAAAGCCAAGTTGAGGTTGTAACACCACCTTTTACAAAAGTAGAAGATGTCTATAATTTTTCAAATGCACTTTATGATATTGTTGCAATGGAAATTGGCGATGAGTATTTATGGCCGCAGTCAATGCCAGGTATAGTACCTGCAGATGATAAAATTAGAATTGCAGAGTATGGTGAAAGCAGTAAAGGTACGGCAGCCAGATTATATAGGGAAAGCTTAATTGAAAGATACGGTGGTAAAAAACAAATTATTTGCGGTATACATTACAATTTTTCTTTTAGTGATGAATTTATAAAAAAATTATATAATAGTAAGAAATTCAGTAAATTTTTATTTAAAGAAAAATGTAATAATCAAGATATTAATTACAAAGAATTTAGAAACAATATTTATTTAAAAATAACAAGGAATTATTTGCGTTATAGATGGCTTATCATATATTTATTGGGTGCAAGCGGTGTTGTAGATAAAAGCTATATAGGAAAGTGTTTAAAGTCATCTACGCAAATTGCACAAGATAGTTTTTCAAATGAAGGTGCTTTATCTTATAGAAACAGCGAGTGTGGTTATAAAAATAAAATTGATTTATATCCCAATTATGATTCCGTTGAAAATTATATTGAAAGCCTAAAGGGGTTTATAAGCGATAAACTTATAGATAGTTACAAGGAATTATATAGCTGTATACGACCTAAACCAGCTGATCCAGATGATTTCTTTAACTCACTTAGTGGTGATGGAATTAAATATTTAGAGTACAGGAGCATTGATATAAATCCATTTGAAAAAGGGGGAATAAGTTTAAATGATTTGTATTTTCTTCAAATATTTAATTTATTCCTATTAATAAGCGACGAAAATGATTATGACAAATGGCAGGAAGAAGGAAATGAAAATCAAAAAATCATTTCTAAGCTTGGTCAAACTGATATTATGCTAAAGAAAGATGGAGTTCTAATTTCAAAGGAACAATGGGGATTAGAAATATTAGAAAAAGTTAAAAATATGAACAATAAACTCAAGCTTGGTAAAGAAGAAATTATAAATTTAATGATTGAAAAAATAAAGGATAATAAGCTGACATATGCATATCAAATTGAACAAAAGGTTAAAGAAGAAGGATATATTAATGCACATTTGAATTTGGCAAAGAAATATAAGAAAAGTGCTTATGACAATAGATTTAAATTGCAAGGATATGAGGCTTTAGAATTATCTACTCAGATTTTAATGAAGGATGCTATTAAAAGAGGCATTAAAGTTGAAGTTCTAGATAAAACAGAAAATTTTATTTCTTTAAAAAAGAATAATAAAATAGAATATGTAAAACAAGCAACAAAAACTTCAAAGGATAACTATGTAACTGTCCTAATTATGGAAAATAAAAGTGTTACTAAAAAAGTATTATCAGAAAGTGAAATTAAAGTTCCACAAGGAATAGAAGTAAATTCTATGAATGAAGCTTTAAATGTAATAAAGGATTTTGTAAATCTTCCAATAGTGATAAAGCCTAAATCAACCAATTTTGGCTTAGGAATAAGCATTTTTAAAGATGGAGCAGATGAAAAAAGCATACAAAAAGCTTTTGAAATTGCTTTTAAGCATGATAATACAGTTCTTATTGAGGAATTTGTAAAGGGAAAAGAATATCGTTTTTTAGTTATGGATGATGAGGTTGTAGGAATACTTCACAGAGTTCCGGCCAACGTTAAAGGAAATGGCATAAATTCTATTACCGAACTTGTAGAAGTAAAAAATCAAGATCCCCTTCGAGGATACCATTATGTAACTCCTCTTGAAAAAATAATATTAGATGAAAATGCAGAATTATTTTTAAGACAACAGAATAAAGATTTTAATTATATTCCTCAAAGAGATGAGATAGTTTATTTAAGAGAAAATTCTAATATCAGTACTGGAGGAGATAGCATAGATTACACTGATGATATTCCAGAAAAGTTTAAAAAAATAGCTGTTCAGGCAGCCAAAGCTGTTAATGCTAGAATTTGCGGCGTTGATATGATGTTAGAGGATTATTCTGATGAGAATTCAAACTATGCAATAATCGAACTTAATTTTAATCCTGCAATTCATATTCATTGTTATCCATATAAAGGTGTTGAAAGGAAGATTGGTATTGAAGTATTAAAAGTACTTGGACTTGTCGAAAGTTAAATAATTAAATAAGCCGATGAGTAATTAAAAGTTTATTCATCGGTCTTTAAATTGCTGTAAAGCCAAGTATAATAAAAAATACATATAAAAGCAAGAGAAGCTCTATAAATAGAGCTCCCTGTAATATAATTACTTACTATTATTATAGAGTTTCAACAGCTAAAGCTGATAATGTTGCATTAGTTATAGTCAAACCAGCTGTTTCAGCAATCAAACTACTTGGCTCAAGCTGAACTGTATAAGTTATATTTCCACATGCTGGATTGCAATCACAATATTGGAATGCAAATGATTCTGCTTCCAAAACACTTACTATTTTAGAAAAAGTGTGAGTTCCACCAACTGGTTGTGGTGATCCATCTGCAAGACTCTTAATTATAATAAAGTTTAATGTTACAGCAACAGTTGCTGGTAAACAAATTAAGCTAGTAAAAGTTAAAAGAACTTTAGGATTGCACATGCAAGTAGTATCTATAGATACGCTAGCTACAGGAATAGGTCTAGATAATGGTGTTGAAATTATAGGCATTGGTCCAATTCCGCCACATCCAACATTTAATATAGCTCTGCCAGGTTCCTGAGGAGCACAACCACAGCCACAACCATAAGATGGATAATAAGGGCGATTATCAGAATATTCATAACCGCGTTCGTTTTCACATAAAATGTTCATAATATACCTCCATACTATCATAAGTTTATCAAAGTTTTCTCCGTATAATTGAGTTATAAGAGATTCTTTTTATAGTATATTGTATGAAAAATATATAAAAGTGTGCTGTATAAGATCTTTTGATAAATATATAAATTTTGTATGGAATATTTTATATTTGTTTATTACAATCTGATGGTAAATGTAAATATTAATCAAACTAATAAATTTATATTTATTATATGTAGATTCAGTACAAAGTCGTAAATTTTTAATATAATAAAAGTTAGGTTAAAATGAAGTAGGTTTAGATTTTAAACATAATTATGCAATATAAAGATGAGGTGTGAATGCTAATATGATAAAAAATGATCACGTTAGAGAAATAGAAAACAATTTAAGATTAGTGAAAGAAGAAGTTAATAAAGATATATTTGATGGAAATTTAGAAGAGGCTAAAGAAAAAGTAAATAAGCAGCTTAGAAGATTAGTTGGACTAGATATGGGGACTGTAGATGTATTTTCATTTGATAGTATAGCAGGACTTATAAGCAAGGAAATGCAATATAATGCTGAGAAATTTATAGCTTTTGGAAGCCTTATGAAGCTAAAAGGATTAATAAGTGATAAAGAAGATAATCAAAATGCAAAACTTCAATATTATGAAAAATCTCTAGAAGGTTTTTATAAAGCTTATACAGAAGATGATGAACTGACTGTTAAATACTTAGATGAGGCGGCAGAAGTTGCAGATGTACTTAGCAATTATGAACTTACTCTTGATATTGATAAGAAGAGTTTAAAAATATATGAATACTCTAAAAAATTTGATAAAGCTGAAGACACTTTATTTTATATGCTTAGAAAGACTAATAATGATGGAAGTATTATACTTGAGGGAATGAAGTTTTACAATAGGCTTAAGGAAGTTGATAATAATGAGTTAAAGGAAGGTAATCTGCCTATTGAAGAGGTCGAAGATGGAATTTCAGAGCTTGAAAGAAGATTAGGATTATAAATGAAAAACCTAAAGGTTAGAGCTTAAATCTTATTCTAAGTTTATTTTGGAAGTATATCCAAATTAATGCAGCTTTTCACTTAAAACTTTTCGGCAGAATATTTATGAGCAGGTACAGAACAAAATCTCAGGTGACATAACATTGTAATAGATGAATTAATAATAGTTAGTATTAAAGATAAATTAATACTAACTATTATTTTGCTTTCCAAATAATTTTTGTCTTACCTTCTTCAGATTTGTAACTTGTCTTGTTATTGTAGAAACGAAGATTACGCCTAAGGATAAAGTTCCTGCACTATAAATGGTATCTAGCCCAAGAGCTACAGCACCATGTATATTACCTCGAATTGTTTCATACATGGTATAATACATGCCAGACCCTGGAACTAATGGAATAAGGGCACAAATAACTAAAGTTGTTACTGGTGTTTTTAGGTATCTTGCACAGATTTCTGAATATATACTAAAAATTATAGAAGATATAAACATAGATAAAATATTGCTTATTTTATTTTCAGTTAAAAATAAATAGCAAAACCAGCTTAATCCTCCACCAAGCGCTGCAAAAATTAATTTTTTGCCTCTTATATTGAAAATTATACCAAATCCAAAAGATGCAAAAATTGAAACTATAGTTTGTTCAATCATATAATCCTCCTGAAGTTATAAAAAGTTTTATAACCAGCTACATGGAAATACCTAAGCTGGTTATTAAGATACTTAACATAGCTCCAGTTCCAACGGCTATTGATACAGCGACTAAAAAGGCTTCTGAAGCTTTTGTGATACCTGATAAAAAATCACCGGCTATGGTATCTCGAATAGCATTGGTAATTGTAAGTCCGGGAACAAGCAGCATAATTGCACCTATAATTGTTTTGTCTAGATTAGAACATAAATTCAATTTTATTGATATAGCAGCTAATAATGCGCATAAACCACCGCAAACGCTATTTACGAAGAATTCATTTATATCTAATTTTTCGAAGATAATTTCACCTATTTTAATAACTGCACCTATAAAAGTAGCAACAAAAAAATCTTTTATGTCTCCGCCAAACATGATTGAAAAACAACCTGCAGCAATAGAAGACCAAAGCAGAGTAGCTAAAAATGAATATCTAGTACTTTTAGATATTTTAACAAGTTCCTCGTAAAAATCATAAATAGGAATATTTTCTCCCTGAATTTTTCTAGAGAGATCATTAATACGATCTATTTTATTTAAGTCTACACCTCTTGAAGTGATTCTCTTAACAAGTGTTGCTACTTCATCATTATAAGTAACTGTGACAATTATTCCTGTTGGTATTACAAAACTATCTGCTGTATGAGCACCAAAGGAAGTACATATTCTACTTATTGTTTCTTCAACTCTATAAGTTTCAGCACCACTTTCTAGCATTATTTTCCCAGCTAGCGTTGAGACTTTAAGCAATTTATTTAAATCCATAGTTTTTTCTCCAATAATTATTTTATCAACTGCATTATAGCACATAATAAAAATTTCTTATAGAATTAAATTTTTTGTCTTTTAATGTAAATTATTTATATATATACTTGTGCTCATTTTAAATACTAAAACAATAAATATATAGGGGCAAATATTATATAAATAAAAAAATAGTACTAATAATATCATAAATACTCAAAAAATAGTTGATTAATCTAGTAAGAAATCTTATAATTTGAATATAAAAATTATATTGGGGTGATAAAAATGAATTTTGAAAATATTCAAAAAGAAGATAAAGAAATTTATGATTTAATTGAAAAAGAATTAAAAAGACAACAAAAAGGTATAGAATTAATAGCATCAGAAAATATTGTAAGCCCAGCTGTTATGGAAGCTATGGGATCTTATTTAACTAATAAATATGCTGAAGGATATCCAGGTAAAAGATATTATGGCGGATGTTATGTTGTTGATGAAATAGAGCAGATAGCAATTGATAGAGCTAAGAAACTATTTGGTGCAGAACATGCTAATGTTCAGCCCCATTCAGGATCACAAGCGAACATGGCTGTTTACTTTACCGTACTTGAACCAGGAGATACTGTTCTTGGTATGGATTTAAGTCATGGAGGACATTTAACTCATGGCTCACCAGTTAACTTTTCAGGAAAATTGTTTAACTTTGTATCTTATGGAGTTGATAAAGAAACTGAAATGATAGATTATGAAAATGTAAGAAAAATTGCTAAAGAAGCAAAACCTAAACTTATAGTTGCTGGTGCAAGTGCATATGGAAGAATAATAGATTTTGCAAAATTCAAAGAAATAGCTGATGAAGTTGGCGCTTTACTTATGGTAGATATGGCTCACATTGCAGGACTTGTTGCTGCAGGAGTGCATCCATCACCAGTACCATATTGTGATTTTGTCACTACAACAACACATAAGACCTTAAGAGGGCCAAGAGGTGGATTGATTCTTTGTAAAGAGAAATATGCTAAAGATTTAAACAAAAATATATTCCCTGGCATACAAGGTGGTCCATTAGAACACATCATAGCTGGAAAAGCTGTGTGCTTTAAGGAGGCGTTAGACCCAAGTTTCAAGGAATATGGAAAGAATATAGTTGAAAACTGTAAAGAACTTGCAAGTGCATTAATTTCAAAAGGATTCAAAATTGTTTCTGGCGGAACAGATAATCATGTGTTCTTAGTTGATTTAAATAATAAGGATATAACTGGAAAAGAGGCAGAAACATTATTGGATTCAGTAGGTATAACTGTTAATAAAAATACAGTGCCAAATGAAACAAGAAGCCCATTCGTAACTTCTGGAATTAGAATAGGTACAGCTGCAATTACTACAAGAGGTTTTGTAAAAGGAGACATGTTAGAAATAGCTTCAATTATTTCTGATGCAATAGATAAAAGAGAAGGAGATTTATCAGACCTTAAGTCTAGAGTAGAGGCTTTATGCGATAAGCATCCATTATATAAATAATTATATTTAATTAAAGAGGCTTCATAAATAATATGGAGCCTCTTTGTTATATAAAATATTAAATAATTATATTGAACATTTTAAGGTTTTTAGGAATATCATGGATTATGAAGTAAGAAGGTTTTACAGGAGGCTTATATAAATGAATCCATACCAATTAATTGTTTCAGTTCAACAGAAAATGCAGCAGGATCCTGAATTTTCTAATAGGTTTAATAAGGCAGTTTCCGAATTAAACAAGGTACCAGGACTTCAACAAAAAGTAATTCAAATTGCTCAGCTTAGCAATGAAGAACAAAGACAAGAAGCTATGGACAAACTCCCTAAAGATGCAAAACATGCAGTGAAAAAAATATTAACATTGTTAGATGACTATAATCTATATAATTGATAATAATATACATTCTTTAGTTCTTCAAAAATGATAAAAAGGAAGTTTTCTTATATAAAGATAAACTATCTGCAAGAGAACTTCCTTTTTATTTTTTATAGAAATTTAGTTAGAATCCTCTCTTTTCAGCTTCTATGCCGCTTTCATTTTTAGCAGGTTTTTCTATAGTTGTATTAAAGCTGCTATTGGCATGTTGATTTTGAGTCTTGTTTCCATTTCTTAAAAAATTTGATTTTGAATAATCTTTATTATTGTTATTTTGCATAAAACCATCTCCTTTTAAACTATACGTATATAGTATTTCTACATAATAAAAATTTACTAATGGTAAATTCAGTATTATTAATAAACTAGTATTATATAAATTAAAGGAACAATTCATTTTTTATAATTATAATATAGTAAGCAAAATAAATAATACATTCCAAAAAAATAAATGCATTGATAAAGTAATAAAAGAACAAAGAAGGACGCGTTGCTTAGTTTTAAAAGAAGGTTCTAGGCTTATCCTAATTAAAAAATATAAGCCTATTAAAGTAAAAAGAGCAGCACATATACTATTGTATGAAGATATAAAAATAAGTAAAATTAGTCCTAAAAATATATAATTCCAATTTGGCATATATTTAACTGTTATATATTTCATGCCTGAGCCTAAATATATACCATCAATGGCAACATCGGCTTCTTTGTCTATAGTGACTAAAATAGCAGTTTTATTACCAAGATTAAAGGCTGTTTCTCTCGTTATTCCAAACGTTTTTGATGGCTCAAGCCTTATGGGACTAGAATTTACTAATAATTCTTTCTTTAATAATTTAGTAGTAAATTCTATGTTATAAGTTATATTATCTATAGTAGTTGTCCAAGTTTTTCTTCTCATATAATCCCTCCCTTGCATCTAAATAATTTTTATTGAAATAGATTATATATTTATAT
>JAEZKY010000171.1 GCA_023435985.1 Bacillota bacterium
TTGTGAGGCTTCCAATACCTGATACAGGATCAACTATTAATGACATGATAATTCAAGTGAATAATTTGGCGAAATTTCTAACTAGCCGAGAAGGAAAAGTAATTAATGAGATAATAGCAGAAGGCCAATTTGATCAAAAGCTGGCTGAAACTTATCGCGCAATATATTTTAGACCTCGTAGACTTGATTCGAGATATATATTAGAGCGCGGGATTTTAAGAGGAGAATTAAAGAAGGATTTAGATATAGAATTAATTATGGATTTAATTTTTGGAGCATTATTTTATAGATTATTGATTACAGGCGATGAAGTTAATGAAACCTTTATAAGAAATTTAATAGAATATGCGTTTGGAGGCATAAAATAGTAATTGGTATTAGTTTTACCTTAATGAAATGTTAAAATTATTAAGGTAAATAAAGCACCTAAGTAATGCAGAATTTGTGGATTACTTAGGTGTTTTAATATTGCTTAGATATTCATCTTAACTCGTCTATCTTCAATAATTTTTTCTAGCTCATCAGCAGCTTTAACTACATCTTCTTCAACTATGAGCTTACCACCTGTTATATTAACTAAATCCTCTTTTAAGACTTTAGTAACAACTTTACTTCCATCAATGAATGGAGAGATGGCAACATGTAATGGTAAACCAAGTGTTAATCCAAAGGATGCGTCAGCTAATGCTTGTTCTTCAAGCCATTGTGGCGCTGATAATACTAATGGAAGCTGAGGTATGTCAATATTTAAGGTTTCAGCAAGTTCAGTTGCTACCATTTCTAATCTTCCAATAGCAAGACATGGGCCGAAGTTTAATACTGGCGGAATTCCAAGAGTTTTGCATACTTCTTTTAAATTATCTCCAGCAAGTTCAGCTGCACCAGGTGACATAAGACCAACATTTTCAAGGCCTCCTGAAGAGCATCCAGCAGATAAAACTAAGATATCTCTTTTTATTAATTCCTTGGTAAGTTCTACAGTAAACACATCGTGACCTTTGGCTGTTAAATTAGAGCAGCCAACAACACCTGCAATACCTTTAATTTTTCCTTTTACAATTAAATCAATAAGTCCGTTCCAATTTCCGCCTAAGAATTCCTTTAAAGAACCTTCGCTTACACCTGTAACAACATCATCATGACCATGGTCTTTTGGAATATCTATTGTTACAGTTTTTCTTCTATTTTTATAACTTTCTAGTGCTTCAATTATAATTTTTTCACTTATTTTTTCAGCATTACTCATATTAAAGTTTATGTACTCAGCATTTTTCTTTTTAGCAACATCATCTATACAAATAGTTTTTACATTAAACTTTTCAGCCACAATTTCAAGTCCAGGAATTGTACAGTTAAATTCAGATACAATTAAATCTATAGCACCTGTTGCAAGTACAGCCTCACTTGTATAGTTATTTCCAGCATGTCCTGAGAATACTTCAGTGTAATGTTCTCCTCGTAGCTGCAAATCTTGTCCAACGCAAGTGCATCCAACCAATCTAAAGCCTTTTGCTCCTGCAGCTATTGCTTTCTGTTTAATATTTTCATCTATTAATCTCTCTTGAAGATGAGCAATATCAGAATGTTGATGTCCTGTTATCATTATGTTTATGTAATCTTCATCAATTACTCTAAAGCCTACCTTTGCCTGTCTGATTTTTGGAGCACCAAGCATTACATCATTTAAAAGGTTAGTTAGTACTAAACCATATATTCCAGTAGATATTCCAAGATTTAATGCGTTAAATAACATATCTACTGGATCACTATTTAAGTTTGTTGAAGTCTTTACTATAGCATCAAATACTTCTGATTTAGCACCACCAGGTAATATGTTTAATTCTTCCCATTTTTTATATCTTGGAGCATAAGCTAACTTCTTAACTAATTCCATTTTTTCAAATCTAGGCTTATATAAATCATTTAAAACCTCGTTAGCTACTTTAATAGCTTTTGTATTTATGTCTTTTTCAACAATACCAAAGATTTTTGCAAGTTTATCCAAGGTTTCTGGGCTCTTTATTTTAAGATTTCCCTTACCTTCACCAATGTCTTTTAAGTTTCTAGCTGTGTTTTCAACTACATGAAGATAGCAGGCTGAACCAGCAGCAATGGCTCTTAAGAAGTTTCTTGCTACTATGGTATCTGCGTCAGCACCACAAACTCCTCGTGGAGAGCTTGGAGTTATCTTACATGGCCCATTTGAACAAAGTTTACAGCATACTCCTGTTTTTCCAAACTTACATTTAGCTTTTTGTTTTTCAACCCTATTGAAGGAGGTTTCAATTTCTTCTTTTGATGATAAAAATTCGCATAATTTACAATCTGCTGATGTACACATTGACATACTAATCGTCTCCTTTGTATTTAATATTTTGTGGTAAAGTAAAATTAAACTATACTTAAAAGGTATACTTTTACTCAAATATAAAGGGCTTTCGCCCTCTATATTTTTTTATAAAATTTAAAATTACCAAGGATCATTTTTTAGACTATCAAAATTAACTTTTTCTAATTCAGTTACAATTGTATTTTGGATACCGCACAAAGACCTATGTATAGAACAATGGCCGCCTTTATTAGCACTACATGTTTCTTTATCATAAACACATCTTGTTACAATAATAGGACCTTGTATAGCTTCAACTACATCTTTCAAGGTTATATCCTTTGGGTCTTTTGTTATAGCATAGCCGCCATTAACACCTCTGTATGATTTAACAATTCCAGCTTGAGTCAGCTTTCTAGTTAATTTTAATAAAAATCTAAGAGGAATATTTCCTTTTTCAGATAAAGATTTTGCATCTAGTTTATTGTCTATCCCTTCTTTAGAGAGCATAAGCACTATCCTAAAAGCATAATCAGATTCTTGATTTATATTCATACATTTTACTCCTTAAAAGTATACCAGCTTAGTATATTTTATGATAGTACAGTTTTGTATAATTGTCAATAATTTTACAGAGAAGAATGTGTTAGAATGATCATTGATAGTCATTATGAAAAAATGTATATTTGTACGAACGAAGAATAATTCATTGAGTTAAATTAATAAAATGACATATTTAATGGTATAATATTATATATAGATTTTACGAAAAAAAGTTCATTATAGAAATTAAAAAATAATATTGTTATATGGAGAAGGATTAATTATGATAAAAGTAGTAGCAAAGCATTATGTTAAAGAAGATAAAATTCAAGACGTAATTGAATTGGCAAAAGAATTGGCAGCAATAACTGTAAAAGAAGATGGCTGTATAAAATACGAAATGTATCAAGATGAAAAAGATAAAGCTATATTAACAATGATAGAAGAATGGGAAGATAAAAAAGTTCTAGAGAAACATATGGCTTCTGAACATTTTAAAAGAATAGTACCAATTATGGGTGAATTTATGACAAAATCAGGAGAAATAAATATATATTCCAAGGTTGTATAAAAATAAGTGGAGGCAATAGAAAATAATAATTGGCTTATTGTTAGATTTTATATACGAGAGTTTTCTTAGTATCAATATAATTAAGTTGCAAATAATTTTTGAAGGCATTTTATGCAGGAGGAGATTATTTGCAATTTTTTTATCACAATAATCTTTATTGAGTAATTCCAATATGTTTGAATATAATAGCCTAGAAAAAATAAGTAACGTAAAAAAGTATTACCGCAAGCAAGTTTTTAAAGGCTTAAAGTAAAAAAAATCAGTCTTCTTTTAACATAATACCTATAATAAGAATAATATATATCAAAGTAATTTATTTGAGGTGATTATTTATGTGTGTAGGCCTGATAGCAATGCTTGCTGGAATCCGGATGATGAAAGACGTGAATAATTTTGTACTAGGCATAATATCATCTCCTCATCCGATAGACAAAGGCATAGAGATGGCTGGTTATGAGTATGATGCAGAACAGGACATTTTCGTTTGTAATATGAATCCATGGCAGAGAAACATGGGCTATAGCCGGTTGTATGACGAGGCCATGGCACCCTTTGGAATGATTGTAGATTGTGAGCCAATTTATTTTGAATATAATAATAAAATATGGTTAGTTGAATTATGGAAAGGCCAATATGATTTAAATACTGGCTGCGAAATTGGAGTATATACAGTAGATAAACCACTTTTAAATATTCCTGAAGTATATAAATATATGTTCTATAATTGTGCAAGTGATGAAGAAAGACTAACAATGTCTTTTACCTTAAAAAAGAATGGTAAAATACTTTTTTCAAGAGATGAAAGACACTGGTGGTTAGCAGGCTTTAAGCTTGGAGAGTATTCGGAACCTTCAGAGTTGACGATGAATGTAAATATTACTTTTAAAAATAATGTCATGCGTGATGCATTTATATCAGGATTAATAGACGCAGGGTATTCAGGAAATGAATATGTTGTAAATGGAAATACTCTAGGTTTAACATTTGATAAGCCTCATACTCCACAGCCAATTACAAGAATAGAAGAAACTGATAAGATTATACAAAAAAAGAATAAAATATTATGTGATAGATATAATGATATTGCTAAAGTATATGATAACTTTGCAGATAAAATAAATGGAATTAAAAAGCAGGCACCTGATATTTATGCAGAAATAATAGATAAGGCAGCATTAAGAACGCATTTTAGGAATATGAAGAATCCAGAGCTTATGTAGAGGGATGTTATTTGGGCAGGAGATAAACTCCTGCCTTTAATTTGGTAAAATTCTGCAGTAAAAAGTTATAGCTTGGAGTTTCTCTTATATATGTAATCCAATTATATAATGACTTATTGTTTATTTAATTGTAGGATATATAAATACCTTCTGCCCTTTTCTTTTCAGCATTTTTACTTATATAAGAGCCATCTATAATATTCTTGTAGCCTTTTTTAGAGATAATAGACTTAATGTAATCAATATGAGGACATCTGTCAGTATGATAATTATCTGTTGTAATGCAAGATGATAAATGTACTGCAACCTCATCCTTTTCAATATTATTCTTACTTCTTAATTTCTTGGAAAGATGCTCTAATTTTGCAGCAACACTCTTGCCGCAGCAGCCACCGCAGGTAAAAGAGATGTATCTGGTAGAAGCATCATAATTTTTAAAAACATCATCTCTGTTATAAAAAGCATTTGTGCAGGCAAAACCACTGCAACGGTTATGTGTAATGTCACATTGAATAATAACTACATATTTTATATTCATTTATTTCAGCCCCCTTTAAATAATATAATTATACAATCTATTAATCATTTCAGAAAGTATTAGTTTTGGCTGGAAGATGTAAAGAAGTTGTAAAATTTTTAGGACGTGTTAAGTTTTTAACAATAAAATTCGATAGTAATAATAATACAAATATTCTTATAAATTTACATTATAATCGTTATATTTGCTATATTCATTTGAAACATAAGTTAAAATATAAGATGCAATAAAATAGAATTAAATAATCAATAAGAAAGTAAACGTGAATCTAGACAAGTATTAACAGATGTAAGTAGGTCAAATTATTCAATTGCGTGAATTAGCTAGAATTAACTGTACAGTAAGCTTGCTGCACGTAGACTAAAACGAAATAAAATGAAAAGGAGAAAGATTATGTTTAAAAATCTAAAATTGGGGACAAAAATAATTTCATTACTTGCATCACTGATTATATTATCGGTATTGATAATTGGAGTTGTATCAACCAACTCACAAGTTGCTACAGTTAATGATAATCTTACCTACACTACAAAAGAACTATCAACAAGCCTAAGCCAAAAGGTAGATGCGTTTTTATCTGAACATGTATCAGTATTAGAGGGATTGGCATGTACAAATGATTTGAGATCATATAACCCAGAAAATCAAGGGGCACTTTTAGAAGAAATTAATAAAAAGTATTCAGATTTCGCACTTATATATGTAACAGATGCTACAGGACTACAGGTGGCTAGATCAGATGGAAAGAATCAATTTGATGATATGACAGATCGAGATTACTTTAAAACTGTAGTCTCTGAGAAAAAGACTGTAATTAGTGATATAATAATTTCTAAGACTACAGGAAAGCCGGCAGTGGTTATAGCAGTCCCAATTTTTAATGCTGAGAAGCAATTTGAAGGGATCTTAGGAGCAACCTTAGATTTAAATTCACTAGAAGAGATGAGAAATCAAATTATTCTTGGAAAAACGGGATATGCATTTATAACAGACACTCAAGGGCAGATTTTAGCTCATCCTGATGGAAAAATGGTTGAAGAAAGAACTAATGTTTCAGATGTGGATATTGTTAAGAAAGCTTTAACAGGAGAATCAGGAGCAGAGGAGTATGAATATCAAGGGGAAAAAGTGTTTGGAAGCTATACAAAGGTGGCAACTACAGGTTGGGCAGTTGTAGTTAGACAGAGTAGGAATGAAGCCTTTGCATCTATTAATAGTATAAGAATAAAAATGATTATAATTGGGGCGGTTATTTTAGCCATTGTTATTGTGATTGGAGTAATTTTATCTAAAAGTATGATAAAACCTTTATTGATTTTAAAGGAAGCTGCAAAGCAATTAGCTCAAGGTAATTTAGCGTATAACTTTAATGTAAATACTGGTGGAGAAATAGGAGAATTATCAGAATCATTTATAGATATGAGGGAAAGTTTAAAGAGTTTAGTTCAGCAAATTTCTTTAGCAGCAGATAATGTAACAACATCTTCAGTGGAAGTGTTAAATTCATCTAAACAGGCTAAAATTGTGTCCAGCCAAATTGCAGAAGCGACTAGCCAGTTAGCTCTAGGAAGTGATGAACAGGCTAAAAGTGTTGAAAGGACACTTGGATCAATTAACAGGATTGTTGAAGCTATAGAGGAAATCGCAGTTAATAGTAATAATTCACTTGAGTCATCAGTGGAAGCAGAAGAGTTAGTTAAAGCTGGTGTAGAGATTGTGAATACACAAAATACAAAAATGAACGAAACTACAAATGCAGTTGATCAGGTATCTAAGATTATATTTACTTTAAACGATAAGACTGTGCAAATAGGACAGATTGTGGAAGTAATTGAAGATATAGCAGAGCAAACTAATTTATTAGCATTAAATGCAGCTATTGAAGCAGCAAGAGCAGGAGAGCAGGGAAAGGGTTTTGCAGTTGTTGCGGATGAAGTTAGAAAGCTTGCAGAGGAATCTCAAACTTCTATTGGGAAAATTCAAGGAATTATACAGGATATTAGAGCCACCACGGATATCGCAGTAGATAGTGCAAAAAATGCTACAGATGCAATAGGTGAGCAAAATGAATCAGTACAAAATACATCTAGAGTTTTCAATGATATTTTAAGTAATGTAAATTTAATTGGAAGAAAAATAGAAGAAATCTCAAATTCTACAGACGGGGTAAAGGGTGCTGGAGAGAATATACAACAAGATATGGAAAGAATTTTAGCTGTATCTGAAGAAACTTCTGCTAGTACAGAGGAAGTAACAGCTTCTACAGAAGAGCAGTCAACTTATAGTGAAAATATTTTAAATGAAGTTGAAAAATTGAATGTCATGGCAGACGAACTAAAGGCATACGTTAAAAAGTTTGTAGTGCATAATTAACAATTTACAGTTTAGGAAGTAAAACCTACAGCGTTAAAATATACATATAATGTTTTACAAATCCACTTTCAAACATAGAGAACTTGTTTGAAGGTGGATTGTTTTAGTTGTAGTTAAATAGAATGAGGAATGAGGAGCTTAATGAATAGCTCAATAGTAGAATATCAATAAAAATATATTGTTTTTCGATAAAAAAATATTGAAATACAAAAAGCATAATAATATAATAGTGATGAGGTGAAAGACGATGAATTTAAAAACAGATTTTTTAAGCAAAATTTTATATGCAGTTATTATAGCAGGACTTATAGGATTAACTGGACTCATTCTTGGGCTTCCATGGTTAATAACGCTTATACTTAAAGACAGTATTTTCTATTCAACTGTGAATCACAATTCAATATTAATATTGCTTTATGTAACAGGAATACCAGCTTGGATAATTTTATGGCTAACCAGAAGATTAACGAAAAACATTATAAAACGTGAACCATTTTCAGAAAGCAGCATTTTTAGTTTAAAAGGAATCAGTATTTGTGCAATCATAATTTTTATATGTTATTTCCTTGCGAGTATATTTTTAAGTGCAACTCTTGGAATTATTGTTGTTGCAATAGCTGCATTTATGGTTTCACTTATTTCAGCCATTTTATATAGACTTGTTCAAGTGGCATTAGAAATACAAAAAGAAAACGAATTAACTATATAAGAAAGGCTAGGATTAGTTTGCATGTAGCAATAATAATTTTACAGCTAAGTTTATAGAGGGATTAGAGCAGTTATTAATTTAAATACATAAGTTTAAATGTAATAAATGATTAGTTGTAAAGTTAAAAGACAAATATTTTACGAATATCAGAAGAGGTGATAAGGATGCCTATCATAGTTAATTTAGATGTTATGTTAGCAAAAAGAAAAATGAGTATGAATGAGCTTTCGGAGAAAGTTGGAATTACTCTTGCTAATTTATCTATATTGAAAAATAACAAAGGAAAAGCCATAAGATTTTCAACATTAGATGGAATTTGTGAAGTTTTAGAGTGTCAGCCAGGAGATCTGCTTGAATATGTAAAAGCAGATTAAACATTGAAGTTTAATTTTTGAAAAGTTTTTAGAGAATTAATAATAGAAGTGCTTAAATGAGGTTAAGGGGGGAGAAATTATTATGAAGGAATTAGATCAAAAAGCGCTATTTTGGATAGCAGCTGCAAGTATTTTATTTATGGAATTTTTGATTTTTGGCGGGTGGGGAATAGCTGTACCTATATCAGTAACTATATATTACATTTTAATATTATCTCAAAATAAGACAATAAGAATAAAGAGAAATTTATTATTACTTATACCTATAATTATGCTATCTTTATGTTTTGTATTTTTTGATAATGTGCTTTTAAAGTTTTTAAATGTGATATTTTTATATGGATTAATTGTTCTAGATACAAGTGAGCAATTTAAAGTTAATAAATTCGAATTTCTATCTATTGAGTGGATTATGCAGGTGGTTCCAATAGGTATAATAAAACCAATAAAAAATATTTTAGCACCTATTAGATTAATACGGGATGATGGAAAGGATAGATACAGGAAATTCTTTAATATATTCTGGAAAATTTTAATAGGACTCCTCATAAGTTTACCAATAGTGTTTATAGCTACTATATTATTAATGCGATCGGATATAGCTTTTAAAAATGTAATAGATTTAATAAATGATAATGTAAGTTTTAATTTTTCCGCTATAATAAAAAGAGTAGCTGTATTTACAATCATATATTTTCCTTTATGCGGATATTTTTATGGAATCAAAAACAAAGAGAATGAAAATTATAATGAAGAGAAGAAACAGATAAAAATAAAGTTTGACTTTACTATAATTATTACAGCTACAAGTTTCTTATGCACTATCTATGTTGTGTATTGTTTAGCAAAATTTACTTATCTTATATCATCCTTTATGGGTATATTGCCAGCAGAATATACTTTTTCAGAATATGCAAGGCAGGGATTTTTTGAATGTGTTCCGTTAGTATGTATAAATTTATTTTTTATAATGGTATTAGAGTTATTTACTAAAGTGGATGATAGTAAGAAGAAAAGAATTATAACTAAAGGATTTATATATTATCTGATAGGAGTTACTTCATTTTTAGTGATTTCAGCACTTTCTAAGATGATACTATATATTAATGCTTATGGAATTACGCTTATGCGTGTTTATGTTGCCTGGATTTTGATTCTTGGTTTTATAGTTTTATTATTAATTGGAATAAAAGAATATAATAACAAGTTCAAGCTTATAAGGAATATATTTATCGCTTTTACAATTATGTTTTTAGGTTTAAATTACATAAATGTTGATTATAGAATAGCAAAATATGATGCTGATTTGTATATAACAGGAAAAGTAGACACAATAGATGCATTTGGAGAATTAAGTAATTCAGCATTGGAACCTCTTATGGAGGTATCAGGAACTGAAGATAAAAAGACTACGCTCTTACTAAAAAGATATGAAAATAGATTAGAGGAAAAGGAAAAATGGCAGGACTGGAATGTTGTAACATATAAGGCAAAAAAGATATTTCAAAATGAAAAATAGACTAAAAATATCCCTGAGGACTGTTGTATAAAATAATTTACATTCAATAATATCGTTTGCGAAATGAAAGGCAGTATGATATATTACTGAAGTTTTACTTTTATGGTAGCATCCTTAGGGATATTCTACAAATAAAGGCTTCTAACTAAACAACGCTACAAATACTAATGTTAAAGTACTTACAAGTTTTATAAGAACATGAAGTGATGGTCCAGCAGTATCTTTAAATGGATCTCCAACGGTATCACCAACAACACTGGCTTTGTGTGCTTCGGAATTTTTACCGCCATGCTCTCCAAGCTCTATAAGTTTTTTAGCATTATCCCAGGCTCCGCCACCGTTATTTAGGAAGAGTGCCATAATAACACCAGCAATAGTCGTTATCATTAAGAAACCGGCTGCGGATTCCTTACCTAAGAGAATTCCAACTACTATAGGAGCGCAAACTACTATTATTCCTGGGAGTACCATTTCTTTTAAGGCACCCTTTGTAACAATATCAACACAACGAGCATAATCAGGCTTTGCTTTTCCTTCCATTATGCCTGAAATTTCCTTGAATTGTCTTCTAACTTCAAGTATTACATACTGAGCAGCTCTACTAACAGCACTTATTGCAGTAGAACTAAATAGGTATACTATCATAGCTCCTATGAAACCACCTATAAATACCTCAGGTTTTCCAATATCAACTGAAAACCAAGAATCCAAAGGCTTACCAAGTATTTTCTTTACTTCATCTAAGTATGCAGAGAATAGTAAGAAGGTTGCTAAAGCAGCTGATCCTACAGCATATCCTTTAGTTAATGCTTTTGTAGTATTTCCACAAGCATCTAGTCTATCAGTTATATTCCTTATTTCTTCAGGAGCACCAGACATTTCTGTAATTCCACCAGCATTATCGGTTATTGGACCAAAGGTGTCCATTGCAAGAATATAAGTACAGGTAGAAAGCATTCCCATGGTTGCAATTGCGGTTCCGTATAACCCGGAGTTTGCTACATTAGGTAGTGCTAATTCGCTCAACTTATAAGATACATATATGCAGATAGATATAAATATTACAGGTAATGCAGTTGACTCCATACCAACTGACAATCCAGTTATTATGTTAGTTCCTGCCCCTGTTTCGGAAGAATTAGCAATTTCTTTTACAGGCTTATGAGTTATTGAAGTATAATAATCGGTTAGAATTACAAATGCATAACTAAGAACTATACCAGCTACTGCGCATCCATAAAGATAAATGGAATTTACAGTAGTACCTGTTGGAAGTTTGCCTGTTAACATATTATTTACTACAAAAAATAGAAGTACCAAGTTTATTATAGAGGTTATAACAAACCCACCCTTTAATGCTTTCATAGGGTCGTCAGTATTATTCTTTACTTTAACAGTAAAGATACCAATTACAGAAGCTATAATGCCTAAGGCACGTGCTACAAGAGGAAAGAGTATACCTTTCCAGCCAAAGATAGGATATAGTGCAACACCAAGAATCATAGCACCCACATTTTCAGCGGCTGTAGATTCAAAAAGGTCAGCACCTCTGCCGGCACAGTCACCAACATTATCACCAACAAGATCAGCAATAACTGCAGGATTTCTAGGATCATCTTCTGGAATACCAGCTTCAACCTTTCCAACAAGGTCAGCGCCAACATCAGCAGCTTTTGTATATATACCACCACCAAGTTGTGCAAAAAGTGCAACAAAAGATGCTCCAAAACCAAAACCAACTAGAAGTGAAGGAGCTTCTTTTATAAGATCATCATTACCAGAAGCGCCACCATAAATAAGAAAGAGAGTGGCAACACCTAAGAGAGACAATGCGGTAACAGCTAGTCCAGTAACCGCACCACCTTTTAGTGCAATTTGAAGAGCATTATTTAGCCCTTTTTTTGCACCAGCAGCAGCTCTTATGTTTGAATTAACAGCCATATACATACCAATATAGCCTGATAGAGCTGAGCAGAATGCCCCAGTTATAAACGCTATACCAGTATGTAAAGATATTGATACAGCAGAGCTAGAGCCCTTTGATACGTTACCAAAATAATTAGATAAGAGAATTAAAAATAAAACTACAATGGATAAGACAGCGATAGTTTTATACTGTCTTTTAATGAATGCCATAGCACCTTCTCTGATGTAAGTTGATATTTCTTGCATTTGTTTGGTGCCTTTGTCTTGAGAAAATGTGAACTTGACCAAATAGATAATTACTATAAGCGCAATTATTATAACGCTATAGATGAGCATGAAATATGGTACCATTTAGAACATCCCCTTTTTTTATTAAATACAAAATTCTTACCCTTATATTATACAATAAAATATTCAGAATATTACAAATATTTTGTAATTTTACATAATATAGAAAAATAATTTTGTAAATAAAAAATAAGCAGAGAAAATAGAGAGCCTAAAAGCCAGTTTAATCTTTTATATATTCTCCATTCTTTCTGCTTAGAAAAATTATTCATAAATTAACCTCATAAAGAAGTTATATTTTAAACTTTAGAATTTAGGATTTATTTCATCTCTCTGAATTCTTCTTAAGTCTTTTAACCTTAGATGAGTTTTTTCTCTAATCACACTCCACTGTTCTCCATCAATCATCATCTTCTTTGCTCTATCAATCAATGATTTTTTTTCTAATTCGCTCATAAATAGTACCTCCTGCTAACACATTTTAGATATGTTTAGTTTGTCTTAAAACATATAATATATTCATAAGCATTTTGTTTACATTGATTTTACAAAAATAGAATGTGAAGTTAACTAAGGAAGGCTATTATAGTAAATAATGGTGCATATGTAATGTCGAAAATAATACGAGATGCATATGTGGTAAAAAGGATGTGTAATAGAAGAAGTGGAATCTTTAGATAATAATTCATACGCGCAGAATTATAAAGGTCAGAAATTTGAAGAGTTTTATAAAATAATTGAGACCAGAAATGTGAGATCTGTTTTTCAACCAATTGTATCTCTTACTGATTGCACTGTAATTGGGTATGAAGCATTAAGTAGAGGTCCAAAAGATTCTTATATGCAAAATCCAGAAGTTCTTTTAGATATAGCCAAGGAATGTGATAAGATATGGGAGCTTGAAGAACTATTTCACTCTAAAGCTCTAGAGAGTATATCAGGAAATCAATTGTATGTAAAAGTGTTTCTTAATATTAATCCAGTTGTTATTGATAGTTCAAAATTTAAAGATTCATTTACAAAAGAATACTTGGAAAAATATAATTTAGATTGTAGGAATGTAGTATTTGAAATAACAGAACGAGATTCAATTCAAGATTTGGAGAGTTTTATACAAACTATAGAATATTGTAAGAATCAAAGTTATGACATAGCAATTGATGATGCTGGATCAGGATATTCAGGGCTTAATAGAATATGTAAAATTAATCCTCATTATATAAAATTAGATATGGAACTTATTAGAGATATAGATAAATTTCCTATACAACAGGCAATAGTTAAGAGCATGTATGAGTTTTCAAGGCTAACAGACTGCAAATTAATTGCAGAAGGAATAGAAACTGAAGAAGAACTAAAGGTACTTATAGATATTGGAGTTCAATATGGACAAGGATATTTTATACAAAAGCCAGAAGAATTTATAAATTCAATTAAAGATGAAGTAGTTAATACAATAAAAAGATTAAATATAAAAGAAAATGCTCAATATGGTTACAACATATCTAATGTTTATATTAGCAGTATTGCTAAGAAGAAAGAGACATTGAATCCTCAAATTTTAGTATGTGATGTAGATTCAAAGTTTAAAGAAAATCGAGACTTATTAGGAATTTGCGTGGCAGATAATGGGGAAGTAAAAGGCGTCGTTACGAGAAATTCTTTTTATAGTAAATTAGGCTGGAGATATGGATATAGCATATATTCCTCTAAGGCCATATCAATTATCATGAATACGAGTTATCTAAGTGTTGATTATAAGATGCCAATAGATAGGGTAATAAAGCTTGCAATGGCAAGATCTAAAGATACGTTATATGATCATGTCACTGTAACTAAAAATTCAAAATATTACGGTATAGTGACCATAAAGGATTTAATAGAAAAGACAATTGAGATAGAAGTAGATAATGCAAGGCACTCAAATCCATTAACAGGTCTTCCTGGAAATGTAATAATTGAACAGAATATTGAGAAATGCATCTTTTCTAAGGAAGAGTACTGCGTATTATATTTTGATATTGATAATTTTAAACCATATAATGATGTTTATGGCTTTGAAAATGGAGATATGATAATTAAGCTTTTGGCAAAGGCTATAAGTGACAATATTTCAAAGGATGATTTTATTGGACATATTGGAGGAGATGATTTTATAGCCATAGTATCTTCATGGAATGCAGAAAAAGTATGTAAAAAGATATTGAAAGACTTTAATGAATTAGCAATAGAATGTTATGATAGCAAAGATTTAAAAAATGGATATATAATAGCTCAAAATAGACATGGGATAGAAGAGAAGTTTCCATTGGTCTCTGTATCAATAGCAGGCCTGACCAATAAGAAAAGAGAGTTTGCAAGCAGCTATGTTTTGGCTAAGGAGTCAAGTAAGCTGAAAAAGAAATGCAAACAAAATGGAGGAAATTGCTACTTAATAATTTAAGCTTCCTAAATATAATAAATATATAAGAAAAGTAGAACAATCATTATAAAGGATAGTTCTACTTTTTTGTGTAATTATTTTACTAATATTAAATTCAAAATTATTCTCCAAGATATGCACTTTTAATGCTCTCGTCATTAAGAAGTTCTTTTGCATCACCTGTTTTAACTATGTTGCCAGTTTCAAGAACATAAGCCCTATGGGCAATAGCAAGTGCCATATTTGCATTTTGCTCAACAAGAAGTATAGTTGTGCCTGCCTTATTGATTTCAACTATTGTATCAAAGATATCCTTAACAACAAGAGGTGCAAGCCCCATTGAAGGTTCATCAAGTATAAGCATTTCAGGCCTGTTCATTAAGGCTCTGCCTATTGCAAGCATTTGCTGCTCACCACCAGAAAGTGTACCGGCCGGCTGTTTTATTCTCTCTTTTAGTCTTGGAAATTTAGAAAATACCATTTCCATATCTTCTTTTATTCCAGCTTTATCTTTTCTTAAATAAGCTCCAAGTTCTAAATTTTCTAGAACTGATAATTCAGGAAAAACTCTTCTGCCTTCTGGAACGTGAGAAATACCTAGAGATACTATCTTATTAGCAGGAACTTTATTTAACGTTGAGTTTTTAAAAGTAACTGTTCCTGATTTTATTGGCTCAAGTCCTGATATGGCTCTAAGAGTAGAAGTTTTACCAGCACCATTAGCTCCAATTAAGGTTACTATTTCACCTTGTTTTACTTCAAGGGAAATATCTTTTAATGCATGAATAACACCATAATATAGATTGATTTTATCTACTTTTAGCATTTTTAAGCCCCCTCTCCAAGATAAGCTTCTATTACCTTAGGGTTGTTTTTAATTTCTTCTGGAGTACCTTCAGCAATTTTTTTTCCGTAATCAAGAACTGCTATTTTATCGCAGATTCCCATAACTAACTTCATATCATGTTCTATTAATAGAATTGATATGTTGAATTTATCCTTAATCCAGTTTATAAGGTCCATAAGCTCTGTTGTTTCCTGAGGATTCATACCAGCGGCAGGTTCGTCTAATAATAGTAAAGATGGTTCAGCTGCAAGAGCCCTTACTATTTCAAGTTTCCTCTGCTCTCCATAAGGAAGATTGCTAGCTAATTCATCCTTCTTTCTATCAAGAGAGAAAACTTTTAATAATTCAATACTTTTATTTATAATTTCTGCTTCTGTTTTTCTAAACTTAGGAGTTCTAAGGATAGAATCAAATAAAGAATAATTTATCCTGTAATTAAAACTAACTTTAACATTATCAAGAACAGTAAGGTTAGAAAATAAACGAATGTTTTGAAAAGTTCTGGCTATTTTCTTTTTAGTTATATTATACGGCTTAAGACCTTGAATCTTTTCTCCGAGATAAGCTATAGTACCTTCTGTTGGAGTATAAACGCCAGTTAACATATTAAATACAGTAGTCTTACCAGCACCATTAGGTCCTATAAGCCCAACAATTTCTTTTTCAGCTATTGTAAGATTAAAATCTGAAACTGCCTTTAATCCACCAAAGACAATTGATAAGTTTTGAACGTCTAACATAGAATTAAGCCTCCTCTCTGTCCTTTGATTTTTTACTAGGTATTAATTTACTAAATATTTTAAGAGAAACCTCTTTATCTCCAAGTAATCCTTCAGGTCTAAAAATCATAAGAAGTATTAATGCTAATGGATATATAACCATTCTAAAATCACCCATGCCTCTTAAAAGCTCTGGTAAGAAAGTTAATGCTATGGCAGAAATTATAGAACCAGATAATGATCCCATACCACCAAATACAACGAAGGTTAAATAATCTATTGATTTATTAAAATCGAAAGAATCAGGTTTTATATATCCAGCATAGTGAGCGTAAAGTCCACCAGCAAGTCCAGCAAAGAAGGCAGCTATAGCAAATGCTAATATCTTATATTTAAGAGCATTTATTCCCATGGATTCAGCGGCTATTTCATTTTCACGAATAGAAAGCATTGCTCTACCTTGGGAGGAATTAATAATATTTTTTATTATGATAATGCTGACTACCATGAATACAAAAGCAACAGTGAAGGTAGTTTTTACAGGTATTCCTGTAAGTCCACGAGCTCCGCCAACTGGATTAATATTCATAATTATTATTTGTATGATTTGGCAGAAAGCTAAGGTTGTTATTGCAAAATAATCGCCAGTAAGCTTTAGTGTAGGATATCCAATTAGGGCTGCTAACAAGCATGCGATTACTGCACCAATAAGTATTGAAATAACAAATGGCATATGGGCTTTTTGTGTTATCATTGCAGACACATATGCTCCAATTGACATGAATCCTGCATGTCCTAAACATAACTGTCCTGTAAATCCAACAATCAGGTTTAGCGAAACTGCCAATATAACGTTTATTAAAGCAAAAGTAATAATTCCTTTATAATATGAATTAATGACATTTGCACTAATCAAGCCAAATAATACTGCATATGTTATTAAAACTCCAACTATAATACAAATGTTTTTTTTGTTAAATAAATTCTTCATAATTAACACCTACACTTTCACATTGGTCTTCTTACCTAGTAGACCAGAAGGCTTAATTAAAAGTATTATGATTAAAATCGCAAATACAATCGCATCTGAAAAGTTTGTTGATATATACGCTTTTGAGAAGGTTTCAAGAAGTCCAATAGCAATTCCACCAACAAGGGCTCCAGGGATACTTCCAATTCCACCAAGTACTGCGGCAACGAATGCTTTAAGTCCAGGCATAGCTCCCATATAAGGAGTGATGCTAGGGTAAGATATTGCAACTAAAACTCCAGCTATACCAGCTAAGGCAGAACCTATAGCAAAGGTAAGGGAAATAGTGTTATTAACGTTTATACCCATAAGAGAAGCGGCTTCCATATCTTGAGAAGATGCTCTCATAGCTTTTCCAACTTTAGTTTTATAAACAATAAATTGAAGTAAAATAACAAGAAAAGCAGAAATTCCAAGCATCAATATTGTTTTTACATCAATTTGAACAGATCCTATATTAATACTCCCAGCATTAATTAAATCAGGAAATGGTTTAGGATTAGATCCAACTAATAATCTCATAGCATTTTGAAGGAATAAAGAAACACCAATTGCTGTAATAAGCAAAGCAATTCTTGGAGAATTTCTAAGTGGCTTGTAAGCAATTTTTTCTATAATTATTCCGGCTAGGGCTGAAACTACCATTGCAACTAATAAAGTTGGAATTAATGGTAATTTTAACGTTGAAGCACAATAGAAGCCTGAAAAGGCTCCTATCATGTAAATTTCACCGTGGGCGAAATTTATTAATTGAATTATTCCATAAACCATTGTATATCCTAATGCTAGGAGGGCATATACACTTCCTAAGGCTAAACCGTTGATTAGTTGTTGTAAAAATTCCATAGTATATTCCTCCTAATTAAAATATTAAGGGTTAACTTTATCAGCTAAAATTTTCTTATCTCCATCAATTTTAATGATAGCTGCACTCTTTATAGCACTTCTGTCACTACCAAATTTGATGTTACCAGTAACACTGTTCATTTCCATTCCAGCTAAAGCATCTTTAATAGCAGCACCATCTGTTTTACCAGCTTTTTCGATTGCTTTAACTAAAATTTTAGAAGTATCATATGAAAGAGCAGCAAAAGCATCTGGCTCTTTGTTATATTCTTTCTTATATGATTCAACGAAGTTCTTTACATTTTCATCTGAATCTCCAGAGTAATAGTGGTTAATGTATAATGCACCATTTACTGCATCTCCACCAATTTTAGTTAATTCTTCTGATTCCCAGCCATCTCCACCAAGGAATTGAGATGTTATTCCCATTTCTCTAGCTTGCTTAGCTATAAGACCAACAACATTGTAGTAATCAGGTAATACTAATATATCTGGATTTAAACTCTTAATTTTAGTTAACTGAGCCTTAAAATCAGTATCCTTATCGTTATAAGTTAGGAATTCACCAACTTGTCCACCAGCAGCTTCAAATTTTGATTTAAAGCTGTCAGCTATACCTTTTGAGTAATCTGAACCAGCATTATATAATACAGCAGCTGTCTTCTTATTTAATTTTTCAGTAGCATATTTTGCAAGAACTTCTCCTTGGAAGGAGTCAACAAAACATCCTCTAAACATATATTCTCCACCAACATTTGTTATTGTAGGTTCTGTAGCAGTTGGAGTGATCATTGGAATTTGTTTTGCTGTTGCATTTGGAGCAACTGCAAGTGTTGCACCTGATGTAACAGGTCCTAATATTGCACATACCTTTTCATCATCAACTAATTTATTGAAGGCCTGCATTGATGAGTTTGGATCAGCTTGGTCATCTTCAAAAACGAATTGAACTTTCTTTCCGTTAATTCCACCACCATCATTAACCTCTTTTTCTAACAATTCAGCACCTTCTTTTACTGAAACCCCATATGTAGATGCTGCACCAGATAATGGCCCGATAGCTCCGATTTTAATAGTATCTCCTGTACTACCACTGCCTGCTGAATTTCCACTACAACCAGCAAGAAGTGTGATAGACATAGCAGCAGCTAGTATTCCTGAAAGTAAATTTTTTTTCATAATTATCCCCTTTCCTTATTACAAACAATAATATCAAAATAACAATATATTAGATCTAATGTTAACAAAGTAATATGTTATTAATATTTTTATTATTGATATAATAACATATTGCTCTAATAACTACAAGAATGATATTTAATATTTTATATAAAAAATAATAAGTATTAAATGAAAACAGTATCACACTTGGGTAAAATAAAGAAAATGATGTTGTGTTAAGGAAATTACAAAAGAAAATATGAAAATAGAGTGAAATTTGTGGGGATTATATTATAAATACATGTAGAGCAACATCTGTTATGATAATATTGAATTAGAAGTAGAGTCAGCAGATTTAAATTATTTAAAGAATAAGGTGAGGGAAACTAATTGAATGAAGAAATATTAAATTACAAGAATGATAATATGACATATAAAAGACATGTTTACTTTATTAAGTATCCAGTATTTGAAGAAGAGTTATGTAAGCTGGAGATGAGGTGCCTTTTTGGCAAAACTCCAAGTGAAAAATATTTATTTTCAGATTCATACATTAATATATCAAGAAGTCCATTCATAAAAGAAATGATTTCAATAATTTATGAAGAAGATTCTTTAGAGCAAATATTAAAAAATATAATAGAGGATAAATTAGCTTATGACGATTTTAAGGTTTGTTATGTGAAATTAGAAAATGGGGATGTAGAGTATAAGGAAAGACTTAATAGTCTAAATAAGATAGGATTTGTAATAACGGGTGAGCCAGAGATGCACAATCCTAAGATTATACTTGGAATAACTAAGATATCTGGGAAATGGATATTTGGTAAATATGAAAAAAACGATTATGAATGGCATATCCATGATAAGAAACCTTATTCATATTCCAATTCATTAGGTTTAAGAGTAGCAAGAGCATTAGTTAATATAGCAGTTCAAAATAACTTAGATTGGAAATTAATAGATCCATGTTGTGGTGTCGGAACGGTTGTTATTGAGGCTCTTTCAATGGGAATTAATGTAGTAGGATATGAATTAAATAAAAGTATTGCAGAAAATGCTCAAAGGAATTTAAAATTTTTTGGATATGAAAATGTAGTAACAAATGGGGATATGAACAATATTGAAAAGCAATATGATGTTTCTATAATAGATCTTCCATATGGATTGTTTACGCCAACAACGATAGAAGAACAAACTTCACTTATTAAAAGTGCTAGAAGAATAAGTAAGAAATTAGTCATTGTTACTTTTGAAAATATGGATAAAGAAATTATTGAAGCAGGATTTAATATAATTGATAGATCGTATGTGTGTAAAGGCAAATTTAAAAGATATATAACTATTTGTGAATAGAGAGTTTTAAAATGTATGGGTACATTTGCATTGTATCCATACATATTTTATTATATGGATAAAGTAAAAAAAGGGGGATTTGTATATCATGGAAAGAGAATCAATAAATAAAAATCTTGCTCAAATGTTAAAGGGCGGAGTAATCATGGACGTTACTAACAAAGAAGAAGCAATTATTGCGGAAAAAGCTGGGGCATGTGCAGTAATGGCGCTTGAAAGAGTTCCTTCTGATATAAGAAAAGAAGGTGGAGTAGCTAGAATGTCAGATCCTAAAATGATAAAAGAAATTCAAGAAGCTGTGTCTATCCCAGTTATGGCAAAGGTCAGAATAGGACATTTTGTAGAAGCTCAGATTCTGCAAGCATTAAATATTGACTTCATAGATGAAAGTGAAGTTCTTACACCAGCAGATGATAAATATCATATAAATAAAGAAGATTTTAAGGTTCCATTTGTATGTGGCGCAACCAATATTGGGGAAGCATTAAGAAGGATTGGTGAAGGAGCATCGATGATAAGAACTAAGGGAGAAGCAGGAACAGGAGATGTAGTACAAGCAGTTAAGCATATGAGAACTATGAATGATCAAATAAAGATGATACAAAATGCTTCAAAAGAAGAGTTGATGACTATAGCTAAAAACTTCAATGCACCATATGATTTAGTTAAATATGTATTTGAAAATGGTAAATTACCTGTTGTTAACTTTGCAGCAGGGGGAATTGCAACTCCAGCAGATGCGGCTCTTATGATGCAGCTAGGTAGTGAAGGTGTATTTGTAGGATCAGGAATATTTAAATCAGATAATCCAGAAAAAAGAGCAAGGGCAATAGTACTTGCAACTACTTATCATAATGATCCAGAAAAACTAGCAGAGGTTTCTACTGATTTAGGCGGAGCCATGAGTGGAATTTCAGCAGAAGAAATCCAGACACAATATGCTGAAAGAGGCTGGTAGCATGAAAGTTGGGGTTTTATCCTTACAAGGTGGTGTTATAGAACATCTAAATCAGATAAAGTTATTAGGGCATACTGCTGTTGAAGTGAAAAAAGAAAACGACTTAAATGATATTGATGCAATAATACTACCTGGTGGAGAAAGTACAACTATTGGAAAGCTATTAAAGGTTACAGGATTAATGAAGCCACTTTCAGAAAAAATAAGAAGTGGATTGCCAACGTGGGGAACATGTGCAGGAATGATACTGCTGGCAAAGGAAATAGAGGGACAGGAAGAGATGTATCTTCAACTTATGGATATTAAGGTAAAAAGAAATGCATTTGGAACTCAAGTAGATAGTTTTAAAGCAAATGAAGTAATAGAAGAAATATCAAAAGATAAGATAGAACTTGTTTTTATTAGGGCTCCATATATAATAAAGGCAAAAGATAACGTAAAAATCTTGTGTAAGATAGATAATAAAATAGTAGCTGCTAAACAAGATAATATTTTGGTTACAGCTTTTCATCCGGAGTTAACAGCAGATTTAAGGTTTTTAAATTACTTCTTAGAAAGTATATAATCTAAAATTAATTTTAAAACAAAAATAGTAATAAAATTGAACTACTAAGAATACATATTAGCAATGATAGTTAATTATTATCTTAGTAGTTTTTTTATTGAAAGATTTATCTATATTATATGTATAAAATAATTACAGCATTAAGAAGAAATATATTTGGTTATGAAATCAAAAAAGATAATTTCATAAAAATAAAGTAGAATAGGCTTTTACATAAGTATTATTGATCTATATTCATAAAAATATACAGTTAACTTAGCGGGGCGTATCAATAATAGAATAATAAAGAAAAATAGAGAACTAAGGAGAATTATAAGATTAAAGTTAAAATACAGTAACTTTAGTAATAATTCAAATAAGTATATATGTTAAGATAAAACACGTCGCTGAGAGCGGCAAACAACTTGAAAGAAATTGATAAAGAACTTCGAAATAAGAACTTCAAAAAGATTTAAAAAAAGTTGTTGACAAGCCTTGAAGCAAGTGATATACTAAGTAAGTCGCTTGAGGGTGACAAGAAAAAACATAAAATTACAACGAAAGTTGTGAAAGAAAATGGTCTTTGAAAATTGAACAGAAAATAATAAGTACATTTAAGTAAACCAGCAATTTTTATTTGAGTAAGCTAAGATTAAAC
>JAEZKY010000182.1 GCA_023435985.1 Bacillota bacterium
GAACTAGGTTAGGGGTTATTGCAGCTCCATCGAAAATACCACTTGGAAGTAAAATTTACATTCCAGACTTAACAAATTATAAAGCCGATGGTATCTTTGATGTTGAAGATAGAGGTGGAGCAATTAAAATAAAGAAAGATGGTACTTACGTAATAGATGTATGGGTGCCAACTTATGAAGAAGCCGAAGAATTCGGAAGAAAATATACAACAATCTATTTATTAGAGTAGTATCTACAATTGAATTGAGAGGAATATAATTCTTGAGTAAAAATTCGTAATTCCGTGGAGGAATTTTGATTAACGTTGGATTAAGATGCCTAAAGATTATTTTTAATAATCTAATGTGAAAGCCAGCACCGTTAAAAGGTGCTGGCTAAAATTATATTTATTATCGTACAGGACAAACTCCATTAGCACATTCTTTATCAATAATTTCATGCTCTTCATCATCATCTAGTTCTGAGAGCAGTTCATAGTCTATAGGTTTAATATTTTTTACACGTTCCTCATAATCTTCTTTTGTTGTAGATTCATAAGGTAAAAGCGGATAAGTTTCATCCATTAGTGGAAGGAAAGTTATACCAACGACATAATCAAAATTTTCATATAACCAATTTGCAACAGCTTCCCATTCATCATCTCTTACATGTACAGTTATTGAAGTGTTATGATCAGTCCAATTTATCATTGAAAGTTTATAAAGTTCAAGTTGTTCTATAGCTCCAACATCATATTTTGTTTTTCCGTCAGGAGCTTTTATTGGAAACTCTATAACTTTTGTTGTGCAGTTTTCATCGCTTTGCCCATTTTCATTATAAATAGGATAGCATTTTAATTTTTCTATCATTTTGTATAATGGATCAGATACAGAAATTCTAACTCTTCTAATATAATAATTAGAATGTGAATAGTGTATTCCGGAACTTACACATGGAAGTGTCGAAAGTGAACCTTCTGGTTTAATTGTAGTCATAAGTTCTGGTGCTGGAATTCCAAGTTCTGTGCAATATATATTGCCTTCATTCTTTACAATTTCTCTTAAGTGCTTTAATAATTTTCCTAACTCTTCGTAGTTCATATTAGTCTTGTTCATCATATCCATCATACCAGTTAGAGAAATTCCAACAATCCTATCATCCTGCATAATCTTATCCCAATCTGGAAGTTCAACATTTACCAAGGTCATTCTTATGGCAACTCTTGCAGATAACTTTATTATTTCTTCCAAGTTTTTAATATCTAATTCATTATTGTCATTTACAAAGGCTACCAAATTATTTGTAGATAAGTTACAACATTGGTGAGAATTAAGTAAAATTTCTCCGCATGGGTTGCAGCCTTTAAAAGTAGTTTTTCTTTTTTCTGCTTCCATTCCATTAATGAAGCCAGGTTCACCATTAATTTTTATAGAGTCTAATATTCTTTTTATTTTATCTAATGATGGTTTTTCTTTATACAATACAGAATTGTTGCTCATTTTTCTATGAGAAACTTCTGAGTTCTCAATCCAATTTCCATCAATTATTTTATAGAGATTACTTTTAGCATTTATTACATCATAATCATCTTCATCACAGATAATCATCATGGCGCTACGACGTACACCACCAGAAACTACATTTTCACTTATGATTGTTGCTATATCTAAAACATCCAGTGATTTTAAGCTGCCATTTATGAGATTATTACAGACTTTATTAATCTTTTCAAACATTCTTTTTAAGGATTTGTGCCCAGATGCCCTACCACCAAATCTCTTTAAGCGTTCACCTTCTGGTCTGACATAACTATAATCAATTATGATTTTATGTATGTTTTCATACTCAGAGGCTGTAACTAATTGAAAATATGTTTCTAGAGCAGCACACCAGCCTTCTTTACTATCACCAACCTTAATTGTAGCAACAGATGAATCTTTATCATCTATAATAAGCTTTGTGTCTTCCATATATTCTTTTGGCATATAGTTATGCATATCTTCAGTATATTGTCCAAGCAATGCTATTTTTCTTATTTTAGGCATCTTAGAGATTAATTCACTATCAATTCTAACACCTACACCAGAACCAACCATAAGAAGATAAAATACATCTACAAAATCATGGAACTTTTCAATCATTGTAAAAGAGCAGTTATAATTTGAAAGAGGATATTCCTTTACTATATCTGATCCACCCATATAGAGAGTTCTTCCTGATGTAAAAGTTCTTAAATTGTATAAGTTATCAAATAAAAGTTCAGCTTCCTTTGTTTCATTTTGTAGATTTATATCTAGTCCATGGTTCTTTTTAAATTCAATACCAAGTTCAATATTATATTCTGTTGTTCTAAGAACTGTTTCAAACCAATTTTCTCTTCTTTTTTTGTCACTTAAATATCTTGAGTAGGTTCTTAAATAAACGAATTCACCAATATTACTTAAAGGCGTCTTTTTAGCCTCTCTATATTTACTCAAGAATTTTTCTGATAATATTTTACTCATGTATATTCCTCCAAGTATAAGTTTTTATAAAGCCTAAGAATTTCTTATAAAACCTTATATTATTTCTAGTTATAATATTTTCATATGAAAAAGATATTATTATTTTAAAACATTTATCAAACAAATACAATATGTTGTGCTATGAAATATTTTTAATACTATATATGGACATGTCCTCCGATTTGATTTATGAAAGGATTCATAAAATTTATAGAATAAAATAAAATTTATGAGAAAACTATATCCATATTTTGAAAGAAAATATGGATGTTTATCAAAAAATAAATCTAATTAATTAAAGAAAAAAGCATGTAGTTAATAAGGATTGGTGGAAGAAGTTGTAAGAAAGTATTATGATATGTATTAGAGTAATAAGAAATGTAATTATATATGAAAATTTAATTGTGAATTTTTATATTAATAGAATTAAATGATAGATAGTATCAAATAAATTAATAGGAGGAAGAGAAAATGAAAGAAAATGAGAGATTAAAAGTGTATAAATTATCTGATATTAACAATTTAAAAATTCATGGAAGAACAACTGGATGCTTTGAGCCATTAACATTATTTTGGACTGGAAGCGCAATTGAATTAAATGCAAAAGGTTCAGAGTTGTGGATTGAAGTAGAGTCGGATTATGATATATTTGAACAATGGATAAGCATAACTATTAATTCAGTTCCTGTGAGCAGACAGATGTTAAACAGAGGAAGGCATTGGATTTGTGTATTTAGAGGTATGGATGAAAAGGCTATGAAAAATGTTCGTATAATAAAGGAGGTTCAGCCTATGAGTGAAGATATAAACTGCTATATGCAGATACATAGAGCAAAATTTGATGGAGAATTTTTACCTATTAAAGATAAGTCATATAAAATTGAATTTATAGGAGATAGCATTACTTCAGGAGAAGGAGCAATAGGGGCTAAAGAAGAAGAGGACTGGATTCCTATGTTTTTTAGTGCGCTAAATAACTATACAGCAATGACAGCAGAGGCATTAAATGCAGAATATAGAGTTATTTCTCAAAGTGGCTGGGGAGTACTAACAAGCTGGAATAATAATCCACATGAAAATATTCCTGAGTATTATGAGAAAGTCTGTGGAGTTCTTAAGGGTGAGAAAAATAAAAAATTAGGTGCCCTAAAGGAAAATGATTTTAGTTTATGGAAACCAGACATCATCGTAGTTAACCTCGGAACAAATGATGCTGGTGCGTTTGATTATCCAGAATGGAAAGATGAAATAACAGGAGAGATTTATAAGCAAAGATTAAATGATGATGGAAGTTTTAATGAAGAAGACATAGAAGCCTTTGAAAGGGTAGTAGAAAATTTCATTGTTAAGCTTAGAAAATATAATAAGAAAGCACACATTATATGGGTGTATGGAATGCTAGGTTTGAAGCTTATGCCATATATTTATCATGCGGTAGATTCTTATGTGAAAAGTACAAATGACAGAATGATTTCTGTTTTTCAACTACCTAATACAACAAGTGAAACAGTTGGTGCTAGAAGTCATCCAGGACTTTTAGCTCATGAAAAGGCGTCAATGGAATTAACTGAATATATAAAAGAAATTTTAATAAGATAGCTGAAGATTAGAATATCTAATAGCAATCTCTGTAGGGTTCATAAATTAATGGTCTAACTATATAAAGAAAAGTACTTCTTTTTATTATTTAAATGTTGTGAAAATTATATTTTCTGTTAAACAAATGTATAATTACAGAAATCCTTAAGACTGTGATTAAAATCACAGTTATACATATGAAAGAGTGATATTATAACCTTTTAAGTGTATTATATATTTTTTATGGAGAAAGGATTGAAAAACAATTGAATAAAGAAGAACTTAATTTACTAAAATTAGAAGGTTATATGCAGCAGCAGGATAAAGAGTATTTTTCACTTAGGGTTCTTACTTCAGCAGGAAACTTAAATTCAGGCAAGGTGCGTTGTTTATCAGATATAGCGGACAAGTATGGTAGAGGATATATTGGATTTACAACAAGACAGTGTATAGAGATTCCATGGATAAAAGAGGAGTCTATTCCTGAAGTTAAAAAAGCCATTGAAGAGGCGCATATTACAACTGGAGGGACAGGATATAGGGTTATTGCTGTAGCAGCTTGTAAGGGTGCTCTTTGTAAATATGGATTAATAGATTCACAAGAATTATCAAGAAAATTGGAAGAAAAGTTTTTAGGTATAGATGCTCCAGGAAAGTTTAAGATTGGGGTAAGTGCATGTCCTAATAATTGCGTAAAAGCTCCTCTGAGTGATTTAGGTTTCATGGCTCAAAATGAACCTGAAGTGGAAGAGGACCACTGTAAAGGGTGTAGAATATGTGAACGTACTTGCAAAGTAAATGCAATTGAAATGATAGATAAAAAGGCTAAGATAAATTATGATAAATGTGTTTCTTGTGGTCAATGCATAAAAGTATGTCCATTCAAAGCGATGAAGCTGAAAAAAGAAGGAATAGCAATTTATATAGGAGGTAAGGGCGGAAGACAATTAAGGATAGGTGACAGAATTAGTAAAATCTTTAATATAGATGAATTGTCAGAGTTTACTGGAAAAGTCATTGATTATTATAAAGCCAATGCGAACAAAGGTGAAAGACTAGGTAGTACAATTGATAGACTAGGATGGAAGCATATAAGTGATACTTTAAATATTGAAAAACAGTAAATAAAAGATTAACCCAATATAACATTTTAATGTATTAAATTATAAATAATTGTCATAGATATTAATAACAAATTTTTTGGAGGACAATTTTGATAGAAAATAATATTAAGGAGATTTCACTTTTTGAACATCGTTTTTGGTTACAAGTTTTAGGAGATCATTCAAGGTTTATTTTGAATTCACTTTCACCAAAGGAAAATCATTTTGTTCATAAAGCTAATGAATTTATTAATTTATTTGATAATTTGTTGGCAAAATCATGTAAGCCAATTTCAAATGAAAATCTTCATGAACTAAATTATAAGGCATATTCTGCTGCAATGAAAATAAGAGAATTCAAATTAATTATTCTATCTAAACAAATTGAAGATAAAATT
>JAEZKY010000195.1 GCA_023435985.1 Bacillota bacterium
GATAATATTGTTTATATATTCCATAAATTAGCCTCAAGAATTATTTTAAATCTTCTTAACTATATTCATTAGCGCCTTTAATCCTTCAGCAGCATGACACTCCTCTTCAGATAATTCAATTCTATGAATTTCTTCATATATAGGTGAGCCATGGTATGATTGATTTCCATAAATAACAAGAAAATATTTATTATCCTTCTTTTCGAGTTTAGAATAACTATCCTTTCCCTCTTTAAACAAGCTTTTGACATGAATGACTTTAGATAACGCAATTATCATATCCTTTGGTTCGACATCAACTATTACTGTTTCTTTGCTTATTCCTTTTACTTCCATCATTTATCTCCTTTATATTTTATACTTTAGCTCTACCATTTTGATAGACCTCGACTCTCCTAAGAATATCTATAATGTGTGGTTAAAATGCAATTTTAGCTCTTTTCAATCACATAACAATCTCTGCTTTTGATAAAATCACTAATGTCTTCTTCTGAACCAATTGTGATTTCTTTGTGCCGGTACGCCTCTACTGATACACCATCTTTATCAAATAACGTATACTCTTTTCCCGTTGAATCGAACCCAGATACTGTACAGGTAGAGCTAAAAGACTCGTATCCAGGCTCATATGTATGACCATATAAGCTTAGAACTGGATTGCCATTGACATCTGTATAAAGTAAATAATGAGGTTTTCCATACCACGCATTGTCTGCCATCTCTCTGCGTTTTGCTGTTAAATTAATATCCGACAATCTCTTTGGTGCTGCTTCCAATTGCCGCTTTAGCTGTTCTAATTCGTCTTTTGTTTCATGTAATTCATTCAAAAGTTTCAAAACTTCTTTTGCTTTCTCGCCTGCGCTCCTTATTTCGAATTCTCTAATTTTCTCCTGCATTTTTCTCTTTGTAATTAACCCAAACATATTTATACCTCCATATTTTCATTTATATAAAATATGCAAAAAAAATAAGATCAATAAAAAAGAACCACATCAACGTAGTTCCCACTCTCTTACAATCAAGAATTTAAAGGCCTATAATAATCTGAACTATTTACTGTTCTACTACATTTGCAGTATGGTTATCCTAGTGAAAATAAAATCTATTGTTAAAACACTTACAATTATCACAAATAGCAACTAATGTCATTGTATTTTCTCTTATATTTCAAATTATGGTTTCATTGGATTATAATCGAAAAATATTACCTCTTAAATTTAATACCGTTTTTCCATTGAAATAATTATTCCATAATAATATAGCACTATTGCTATGAGTCGAAATACAAAGTTCAATTGGTTTTCTGTACTTTTTCCTTAGGTAATCAATAACCTTTGTAGCATGTCCTAGTCTTTTTAAATCTTCCAGGATGCTAATCTGCCTAATAAAAACATATTTCGAATGAATTGTCAATTGTAATTCTCCAATAACCTCATGGCTAAATAAGATATTATAGTCTTCCAAATTTCCATTTTTCTTTGTAAGTTCAAGTAAATACGAACAATTATCCATCTGTTTTTCTCCTTATTGTAACTTGATTACTTAATTAAATAAAAGCTCATGCTAAGGAGCCTTCTACCTTATACTTCAATTTTTTTCAGGTTAAAATGATTTATTTCTTAATCTTCTGCCATACTTTCTACATACATTGAAGATTTAAGAACAAAATCCGGGCGGACACCTCTTTCCCTGCCGAAGTCACCACAATCCACGCAGCCACCGCCGACAACGAGCTGGACATAATCACCGCCACAACCAGTGGGCGTACTATCAGGCGTTGAAAGCCACCACCAACTATCCATGTTTTCTTTCAAGCAATTCTTGCGATATTTTCTATAATCATCAAGACCATCTGATGACAACAGGTTCACATTATGAATGACAACATTATCATCTCCAAAGCCAGGAACCACTTCTTCTTTGTAATATTTGTCATTCAAATATTCATTGAGAGAAGATGTAGAAAAATTGTTGCTGTCCTCATCAAATTTCATTCTCTCGGCCAACAAGTCTTTTCTAATAACTTTGGTTCCACCATTATCAATCTGTTCTAAAACTATGTACTCTACACCAATTGCACTCTTAATAATCTGCCCTGGTTTGACTTTAGAAAGCTCCACTTTCATATTTGCTTCATTTACTATAATCTGCATAATTTCTCTCCTTTATTTTCTATAATTCTATAGTAGTATGGAATAAAACTGTGATATATAATTACTAAGCTTAAATACTTGTTAGCCTTACTTATATAATCTGATATGACAAATAAAAAAATATTTTAATAGACCTCTGATTGTTAATCTAGTAAAGTAAACAACACTTATGTTATAATAAATTAAGCGGTTTAGAGAAAGGGTGAAATTATAATGAGTTTGCCTTCAAACACTAAAATAGAAAATAAGGCAATTAATGTTTTAGAAAATATTATAGATGATCATCCGTATATGCTTTATGCTTTTAATTCCATGGACAAGGAAATGGCATGGGATGGCTATATATGGATTTTTAAAGATAATGTTGACGGACTTAGTAAAAAAAATTTAGATGATAAACTACCAGTACAAATCAAAGGCCATATTGATCTTGATTTAAAGTATATGAATAAATTAAGAATAACTTATCCAGTAAGTATTGAAGATTTAAGAGTGTACTTTTACGACAGAGGTGTTTTATATTTTCAAATATTTATTTCTGAAGATGGTAGTAGGAAAGAGATTTTTTATTCCTCTCTTTTTCCATCAAAGATAAAGAGTTACTTAGAAAAAGCTGAACGTAAAGGCAATACAGAAACTATAAACATACCATTTACAAAACTAGAAAAAAATCCAGAAAAATTCTATATTGTTACTAAACAATTTAGTAATGAGAGCCGAACACAGGGTTTCGGCTCTGGTCAGCTTGTTCAGAATACAATTCTACTAAAAGATTTAGATAAAGTCACTTCACTCACAGCAACAGCTATTGGAGCAAATAATGAATACTCCTTTCTTCAAAGATTTTCATCAGGTGACATATGTTTTTATGGGACAGTAGATGGGAACTCGTTTAGACTACCATTAGAATGGCAAGATAGAAGCAAAATGTATGTTCAAACAAAAGTACAAAATACAATTTCAATAGATGATAAAATATATTATGAAGAATACGACGTTAAAGTCGGCTCTCAAAATGATATCACTTTGATTCTAAGTAAAAATTTACAAATAAATTTATTAAAATGGAAGTTTGATTTTAAACCTTTATCAACTATTAATGAAATAAGAAAAGATGCTGACTTCTTACTTGCAGCTATACACAATACTTCTTTTAAGATTGGAGATAAATTATACGAGTATAACAATCCCATAGCATCAAAAGGTCTGAAGGAAGTATTAATGCAGTATATTGATTTGGATGATACCTTATCAATGATTGAGTTCGAATTCAACAAACCTTATAAAGAATTATCTGAGCAGATAATAAAGCAATTATTTTGAATTGTAGCGATGAAAAATGGCTTACAAAATCAATATTTTAAGGAAGAAAAATACATATTAAATTGGAAAATTGAAGACAAGTATATACCAATTGTTGTGATTCGACATGATATTGATGATAAAAACGATTTGATAAATGCAATATACACAAAAAAATATCAAACTTTTATTATCAATCAGAATGATGAGTATTTTAAAGTACCATCATTCGGTTACATAGAAACGGAAGTCTTGAAAGATTTATATTATTATGATTATGGTGTACTTTATGAACAAATTGATAAATCAGATATTAATGAGTATACATTTGACATACTAAATGAATTTGCTTTAAAGCTTATTCAAGTATATGATGAAAACAAAGATCAAAAATTGTTACATCTGGCAGCTTATCTTCTGAATAAATTAGAAGAATTTGAATGTAATAAACCGTATATCATTATTAACCAATTACAAATCAAGAAGAGACTAGGTACATTTAGCAATACAGATACTAAAATTCTACAAGATATGAATGTGGAAGAATTACCTTTTCTTTGTGTAATAAATATTCTCTTGGATAATAAAGAAAAAGCAAACTATTATTTTAAACAAATGAGTGGAGAAGACCAGGCACTTTTCTTAAATTATCCCATTTATCATCTATATCAAGAACTTGAGAGAAAGAGTTTATTTATAGATTCTTGATATGTTATTAGACGAGATATATTTCAATCATGACCACCCGTCAAACGGGTGGTTTGTCCTGAGGCTATAAGCCTCTGTTACCGGCCAGCGCCTAAAGACGCTGGCTTTCACTTTGTTCAAGCCTTAACGCCCTTGACTCGTCGCAGCCCT
>JAEZKY010000202.1 GCA_023435985.1 Bacillota bacterium
CATTTTATCTATATAACTAGGATCATTTTTGATATCTTTAATGAATTCGATCGCTTTATTTATATCTACTCTTTCTTCACTATCCTCTATTTTTAATGCATATTTAAAGCTAGAATTAAAATCCATATCAATACCTGAATATATAAATGGTAATCCAAACCTACAATATTCTCTATTTTTTAAAGCAGCACCATCAATTAAGCCTTTCCTAAACCATGCTATAGCTCCAACTCCAATGTCAGATATTCTATATAAATCTTCTAACTCTTCTCCTACTTTATCCCCAACAAACTTTACATACCTATTTAATTTTAAATCATCTGTCAGTTTTATTAGATTTTTTAATTCGTTACCTTCTCCAACAATTAAAAACTCGACATCTATCCCATTAATTCCACTATCTATATAATTTTTTATTCCCCAAATTACTCTATCATAACCATGCCAATATGATATATTTCCAACTCCAATTAACTGAATTTTTTTTTCAATTTCATTATATTTCTTATCAAACTTTCCATCATAAATTTCAATTCCATTGCCCATTACCATAGATTTAATTCCAAAGACCTCACTAACATTATTATAAACAATTGAAAAATCAATGAACTCTTTTAAAAACTCTCTAAAATAGGTATCTACATTAAGTATTCTTCTATCTTTTATTTCCTTATCATATGGCAATGTTGGAAACTCGAGTATAATTTTAATATGTGGCTTATTTTCTTTTACTTTCCTTAAAAATTCTATAAAAAAATAATTTGATAGCACATACCTAATAAAAATAAACTTATATTCGTTTTGTAGAATATTTTCTAATATAAAATTATATTTATCATATCGGCTACGATTTATAACACTTACTTCTCCATTTAAATTTTTTAATTTAAAATACATACCTTTTTGATAAAATAAATCCATTTGAATATTATTATTTATGAACGCATTATACATTCCAGTAACTTTCTTAGTAATACCTCTATTCTTTTTGTCTTCAAAATCAAAATCAGCTATAAATAATCCTCTCATACAACCTCTCCTAAATATCAAAAATTATTTCATCTAAAGTTAAAATAACTTTTAAGTTCTTATACACTTTTTTTATATCTCTTTTTATTAATTCTGCTGCATATATTGGCGTAATTATTACTACATCTATATCGATTGAATTATCCACTTCCTCCATAGTTTTAGACTTAAATTGATTTATTTTGATATTATCAATATTACTATCTAAAGTATAAGGAATATCTATTTTAGAATTAATCAATTCTTTATATAGTAATTCTCCTAATTTGCCCATTCCATATATTACAATATTATTTAAATTCCTCTTTTTTAAATAATCGCTTATTTTTTTATGATTCATATTATTATCTAGCCATCGTGTTAATATATCATAATATGTTTTATATGAATTATACATAATTTCAATATCTACTATACTATCTTCATAAATTTGCTTTGGTACAAAATCATTCATATTTAATTTCTCCGATCATCTTCTAAATTATTATTATAATAAATTATTTCAATTTTTTTAACTTAATTGAAGTCTAAACTTTAAGATATTTCTTTTATATTAAAAATCTCCATCCACTTCCCAATACATACGATTCTCCAAATTGTAAAATCAAAATCTTTCTCAGATATCATTGTATCATCAAACCAACTAAGAGCTAAATCAGGTTTTATAATCCACTTTAATTTATCACAACCTTCTTGGAATAACTTTCTAAAAACTTCATTATTATTTCTAATCCAATCTATTTCCGGAGTTACAAAACCCATTTTATCTTTCCTATTAACAATTTTACTTGGTAATTTTTCTTCCATTGCTTTTCTTAAAACATATTTTCTTATTCCATTTCTTATCTTTTCGTTACTTTTACATGAAATATTGAATTCAACGACTCTATGATCTAAAAATGGTACACGGCTTTCTATAGAATAAGTCATAGAATTTCTATCTTCATAATGTAGCAATTCCGGCAAATTATGTACAAATTGATGTATAGAATAAGATTTTAATGTCTTCATAGATTCTATTAATTCCTTATAGTAATCATAATATGGTTCAAAAGTTGGTTTAATAAACTTTCCTTCCCTATTTAAATTCATTTTTAATTTTGGCTCTAATGATTCCATAGGTCTCTTTGTTGATAAATAATAAAGATCATCCCTTTTTAAAGATGGATTCTCAGCAAGTATAGCATTAAGTTCTTTTTCAAATTCATCATATTCCTTATTTAGAAACAACTCAGTCAAGTAAACAAAATAGAACTCACCATATCCACATAATTGTTCATCCGCACCTTGGCCATCTAACATTGCTTTCAAATTATTTTTTCTAGCTTCTTCAAATACTTTTCTTTGAGCAAATATACTAGTGGATCCAAATGGTTCATCTTGATGCCAAATCAAATCTTCTAACTCATTCATTAATTGATCTGTATTAGGAAAAATTTTATGTGGATTTGCTTCTACTAAATTATTTATTTCATCTATATATTCTTGTTCATCATATTTCTTGTTGTTGAAACATGATGATACAGTATCAATTTTTTTGCTTTCATTTTCTTTTTGCAACATATCATTCATTAACGTTACTATTGTTGAACTATCCAGCCCACCTGATAAACAAGATCCTACTTTAACATCGCTTATCATATGTTCCCTTACAGATTCAACCATGACATTATAAAATTTATTGTATATATTTATATCACCAAATTCTTTATCTATACTCTTTTCTAAATCATAATATTTATATATATTGAATTTTTTTGTTTCTAAATTATATATTAAATTATTTCCTGGTCGCAATTGCTTTACATTTTTAAACATTGTTTCTTCAGTATGATCTAACACACTAAATACTAAAAAATCTTGTATTCTATCCTTATTTCCTATAGCTGACCATTCTGGTAGTACTGTAAATTGTTTTATTTCTGAAGCAAAAGCTATATAATTTACATTTTCATAATAATAAAATGGTTTTATTCCAAACCTATCTCTAGAACAAAATAATATATTTTTTTCTATATCATATAATATAAATGACCACATTCCTCTAAAATGACTTACACATTCCTCTCCCCATTTTTTATATGCAGCTAATATAACTTCACTATCACTATTAGTCAAATAATTATAATCTTTTAATTGTTTTTTAAGCTCTTTATAATTATATATTTCTCCATTAAAAACCAACACATATTTATCATTTTTTAAAGGTTGATTCGATCTACTATCTAAATCAATTATTGCTAATCTTCTGTGACCTAAAGCCAAAGTATCATTACTATAATATCCTTCCCCGTCAGGGCCTCTATGTAGGATAATCTCATTCATTTGATTTATTATTAAACCCATATCTTCTTTTTTCAAAGATTTATTAACAAAGCCACTTATACCACACATAATATTCCTCCAAATAAATTATTAATTTAAATAATCACGCTATACATTTATTAAAATCACACAAAACTTTATTTAATACACTCAGTAATTAACTCTACCCACTTCTTAGCACACACTTCGTTGCTTGAAGTATTTCGTATTCTTGACTTATTCTCATATTTTAAAGCTTTTAATTTGGTTATATTGTTTATACAATATTCAAGTGCACTGTTAAGTTCATTTATTGTTTTTATTGAAATCATATTATCTTTAGATAGCATATCGTATTTTAGCCATTCTCCATATATTACAATACTACCTGCATACAAGCACTCCTGCATCCAACCTGAAAAATTGTCACTATTTAATAGGTTTACATGTATATCAATTGCAAGCTTTAGTTCTGTTATTTCATCTTCCTCCAAAAACTTATCTAATAATAAAAATTCTATCTTACTTTCAATTAACTTCATTTTTATCTTTTCTTTATATTCGCTATCTCCACCATATGTTAGTGGTAGTATGCAAAAAATATTTTTCTTTAACACAAATTTATTTAATTGTTCAATTATTTCTAAATGATTATCTTCTTTATCAGCGCTATGCCCTATATTAATTATTATTTTATCATTTGGAATATTATATACTTTTTTGACATCAATTATATTTTTAGATTCAATTCTATCTAATATATCTAATGCTGGCAATCCAAACCTAATAATTGATATAAGTTTATTATACTCATCCCCATATCTTTCCAAAAACTCATTGGCCATACTTGGATTGCAAAATAAAATTTTATCACTCTTGGAATAAATCTCTTTCTGCTTCTCAATGCCTATTCTACGAGCATTATGGAAATCTGCACCATAAATTGATACAATTAGCTTGTGTGCTTTCTCTTTAAAACTATTTATTAAAATGGAATATTCACTTTCAATATAATGGATATTAATTACATCAAACTTATCAGTACTATTTAAAAATTCATATAAATCCAATATATTATTTATATTCACTCGTACATAATTGCAATTATAATCTTTCTCGTCTTTGCGCTGAGTAACAAATAATTCCAAATTAGCTATTGAACTAATATATCTCGCACACGTTTCAACAAAAACGCTATTTTTTCCAGAGTAAATTAATAGTACTCTCTTTTTATTACTTAACTTTTCTATTTTTTTCTTCACAGTTTCTTTATAACTTTTACTTAAACTTTTTATATATAACTCGCAATATTCTTTTGAATATATCCTGTCAATATTAAAATAATTTATCTTGTCTAATTGATCTTCTATTTCATCTCCCCAACTACTAGCAATAATCACCTTTTCTGTTGAGTTATCTAATATTTGAGGGGAATAAATTTTTTTATCACAAAACTCTTTTCCCCACTTATTTCTACTATTATCTATAAATCCAATAATATCAAAGTGATACTGTAACATATCATTAACTATTTTCCCTAAATTTGATGCTCCAAAAATATATATCTTTTCTTTAATCATAAATTCATTCCCTTTATATGCTTGTATTCTAATTTAATATTTTTTATCTATCATACTAATTTTTCTTTTCCTATTTTTTCTTGTAATTTCATATAGTCATTCATCATTCCTATGTCTGTCCATTCTTCTTCGAAATTATATAAATATATCTCATGATTCATATTAATCTTTTCCCATAAATCAGGCATATCTATACTCTCATTATCTTCAACCAAATTAATTATTTTATTGTTACATATGTATATTCCAGAATTAATTTTCTTTATTATTTTAGGTTTTTCTTTAAATTCAATTAATTTATTCTCATGATTTTCATCTAAAACTCCGTAAGGAATTTGCATTTCATATGTCCTTGTTGCTATTGTAAACATACTACTATTGCTTTTATGAAATTTAAACATATCTTCTATATTTATATTAGTATATAAATCTCCATTTATTATAAAAAAATCATCCTTAACTTTGTCTTTTAATAAACCTATTGGCCCTGCTGTTCCTAATCGCTGTTTTTCTTCTAAATAATATATATTTACCCCAAAGTCTTCTCCACTTCCAAAGTATGACTTTATCAATTCTTTTTTGTAATTAACGGATATATATATATTGTTTATTCCATATTTTTTTAAATTATTTATAATTATTTCTAAAATCGGTTTCTCGCCAATTGGAAGTAAAGGTTTTGGAATAGCATAAGTTAATGGTCTTAATCTTGTTCCTAAACCACCTGCCAAAATTAATGCACTATCCATACTATTTCTCCTTACTAACCTTAAACAATTCAATGAAGTTGCTTAATGCCTCATATATATTATATTCAAATTCAAAATTCAATTCATCTCTTATTTTAGATATATCTGCTCTTACTTCATTATAATCTGAAACTGTTCTAATTTTATTTGGATTAAAAATAATATTTTTATCTTTCTTTGTTATTTTTCTTATCATATCTATAATTTCTCTAATTGTATGACTTTTCCCCATACCAAAATTATAAACATTATATTTTTCATCTATATCTCTGCTAATTATTATATTTATAAATTTTATTAAATCTTTAATATAAACATAATCTCTTTTTTTTCTCATATCTCCTATAAACAATTCTGGATTACCATTTAAAAATTCATTTACTAGATATGTTATTATAAAATCTTTACTTTGATATAGTCCAAAAGTATTGAAAGTTCTAATTATAAATACCTGTTTTTCATATTTTTCGCAAGCACATTTAATCATACATTCATAATTATAATGTAAAGCACTTTTATAATCTTGCGGTTCTATTTTATCTTCTTCATTATAAGATTCATTGTCCAACTTTTCTTTATACACACCATAGGTAGAAAGAAAAATTATCTTTTTCATAACTATTGATTTTGATATTATATAAATTATATTAGTTAAAATCTCACTGTAATTTTTAAGATTATATTCATCATTATTTTTGAAATCAATCCCAATTAGCATTATTGGATATTCCTTAAAAGTATCCAAATTATCGACAAAATTCACACCTCTGAATTCTTCTTCAGTAACAACATTATACTCTAAACTGCTATCATTAAATTGCACTGCATTTTTCATTATATACTCAGGTATTCCTATACAAAGAACTTTCATTTTCCTCCTCCTATAACCCCTTCTAATATTCTTGAATTATTTTACATGGATTTCCCAATGCCTTTACATTACTCTTTATATCTTTGGTGACTATACTTCCTGCACCAATCATTACATTACTTCCAATAGTTCTATATTGAATTATTGTTGAATTTGAACCGATATGACTATCAGAACCAACCTTAACTCCTCCACATAATACGCTTCCAGGCGAAATATGTACAAAATCCTCTAAATAACAATCATGTTCTATAATTGCGCCACTATTTAAAATACAATTTGAACCAACTACACTTCCCGTATTAACCAAAACTCTTTTTCCAATAAAAGTCCCTTCACCAACTTGCACATCTTCTGATACTATTGCACTATTATCTATTATAATTGGAAAAATAAATTCTGTTTTTTTAGCTAAATAACATAATTTTCTTCTTAACGATGTATTTCCTACAGATCCAATCGAAATGAAAGCATTTTTTATTCCATAACTTTTATATTTCCACAAGTTTTTATCACTATCAATAACTCTTATTCCATTTATATATTTCCCGATATTATTTTCCACATCAATTATTCCTACTATATTATATGAATGTGCCATCTTTATTGTATCAATAATACTTTTACAATGGCCTCCGCCTCCAATCAATATAATATCTTCCATATGCACACTTCCCCTTAAAACATTGATGGTAAATGCTTAATATATAATACTTTTTATACACTTGATAACTCTATTAACTTCTTCTGCTTCTAAATTAGAACTACATGGTATATTAATTATCTTATCCTGATACAACATAGCTTTTTCTATTTTGTAAGCCTGACTTTGTAGATACGGCTTCTGTTTATGTATCAATCCCCATATAGGTCTAGTTTGTATTTTATTTTCTAATAGTTTATTAATTATTTCATCTTTATTCATATTATCCAACACTAGTGAATAAAACCAATAATTAGGTCTAATATCTTCATTGAAATCTAAAATTGTAACATTAGCTATCTTCTCAAATGATTCTTTATATAAATTATAATTGTTTCTTTTTATTTCAATAAACTCTTCAAGTTTCTCTAATTGTGCTACTCCAAGTGCTGCTTGAAGATTAGTCATCCTATAATTATATCCTATTTCATCATGTATATAGTTCAAGGTATCATCCTTAGCTTGAGTAGAAAGATATTTAATTTTATTTAAATCTTCCTGATTATTTGCAACTATCATCCCTCCTCCGCCAGTAGTTATTATCTTATTACCATTGAAAGAATAACACCCAAAATCTCCAATTGTTCCTGCAAACTTACCTTTATATCTTCCAACTCTATAATAAGATCCAAGAGCTTCTGTTGCATCTTCTACAACTTTCAAGTTATAACTTTTTGCTATATCCATTATTTTAGCCATATTAGCCAAATTTCCAAACACATGAACCACAATTATTGCTTTAACTTTTCTTTTTGTATTACTATTAATTAAAATTCCATCTTTAAATTCACACTGTTTACTACAAAATTCCTCTAACTTTTTAACATCCAAAGTTAGTGAATCATCACAATCCATAAAGATAGGAAATGCTCCGCAATATTTTACTGGATTAACTGCAGCTATAAATGTCAAAGTAGGTACTATTACTTCATCTCCAGCATCTATACCACTTTGTATTAAAGAAAGGTGCAATGCTGCTGTACCACTTTGACATGCAACAGCGCTTTCAATTCTTAGATAATTGGCTATATTTTTTTCAAACATACTTATGTATGATCCACCTGTAGATACCCATTCTTGCTCTACTGCATCTGTAACATATTTTAATTCATTTCCCTTTAGATTAGGTACTGATAATGGTATAAATTCATTCATAAAATTACCAACTTTCTACTTTAAATAAATATTTTTAGTAATATTTCTTTAAATATTATATATGCTACTCTTATATCCAGAAATATTTCTTTTAATTTTAAACCACTCTATTGTTTCATTTAAACCTTCCTCAAAAGTATATTGTGGTTTCCAATCAGTTAATTCTCTTATTTTTTTATTTGAACCTAATAATCTATTCACTTCACTTTTATCAGGTCTTAATCTTTCTTCATCGCATATTATTTGAGCCTTTGGATTTATTTGCTTTATTAATTCCTTTGCTAAATCTCCTATGGATATCTCTCTTTCAGTTGCAATGTTAATTTCTTGACCTATAGTTTTACTACTTTTAGCTATTTCTATAAAACCATTTGCAGTATCTTTTACATAATTAAAGTCCCTAGTTGGAGATAATGCTCCAAGTTTTATTTCTTTCTGCTCGGATAATAATTGAGTTATTACTGTTGGTATAACCGCTCTTGCTGATTGTCTTGGTCCATATGTATTAAATGGTCTAACAATACTTATTGGCATATTGAAACTTCTATAAAAAGACTCTGCTAGCCTATCTGAGCCTATTTTAGTTGCAGAATACGGTGATTGACCTTGATATGGATGATTTTCATCTATAGGTACATATTGTGCTGTTCCATATACTTCTGAAGTTGATGTTACAAGTACTCGAGATATATTTAAATCTCGAGCAGCTTGAAGCACATTTAATGTCCCTTTAATATTAGTATCAACATATGAATCTGGTGAATGATAACTAAACGGAATCGCAATTAAAGCTGCTAGATGAAAAACCTCATCAATCCCTTTCATTGCCTCTCTAACTCCATTTGGATCTCTTATATCTCCAGCAAAAATATTAATTTCGTCCAACTTTTTTCGATCTAATGTATCTAACCATCCCCAAGAATTAAATGAATTATAATATGTAAATGCTCTTACCTCATATCCTTTTTCCAAAAGCATTTCTGTTAGATGACTTCCTATAAATCCATCTGCTCCTGTTACTAACACTTTTTTCATTTTTAATCGTACCTTTCATATTCTAAATTCATATATTCTCCAATATATCCAGTTGCTCATTTCAAATTATATCTTTGCTATATTTAAATTTTCTCAATAGTTTCTAATTCATCTATAACTTCAAAAAAATCAAAACAAATGAAATTTTTATATTCCTCAAAATTATATTCTAATAATTTTTTCTTTATCTCTTCATAATAATTACTTGACAATATAATTATAAAAATCTCTTCCTTGTCTTCATTTAACAGTTCTTTAGGTGAATATATAGATAATCCATTTTTATTTGTGCCTACTTTTAAATCATTACTATCTACTAGATATTGAAAATTTATTTCATTATCATATTTCATTAATATATCTAATCCTTCTCCGCTTCCCCAGCCTATAATTTTTTTGTTTTGTAAATACATTTTTACAAAGTATTTATAATGCTTTTCTTTTTCACTAAATTTCATTTTGTTTTTTACTTTTATATTTTCTATTAAATCGAACCACCAATCAGCTCTTTTCTTAGCATCTTCAAAACTTTTATCAAATATATTAAAGAAAAACTCATTAATATAATCTTTTTGCAATTCCTTAGGTAAACTATTATTAATAAAAATTGGCTCTTTTAAGTAGTCTCTATATAACTCATTATTATTGTCTATTTTAATTATTAAATCTATTACCTCATCAAAGCTTTTATACTGATGACAGTTTATAAAAGCCTTTTCATTAAATTCTTCACCAATCCTAGGATTTCCCCAATAAATTGGAACCGTGCCTGAACCGAATGCCTCAACAATTTTTTCAGTTGTATATCCATTAGCTATTGAATTCTCAAATGCAATACTAAATTTATATTGTTTTTGAAATTCGTATTTATTTTCAACATTTACTCCTATATTATTTAAGTAACGTCCTCCACTATCCACTTTTTTATATTTACTTAATTCATTAAAAAATTTCTCTCTTTCTGGTTCTGCATTGCCGTTCGAATATATAAAATTACAAAACCTTCTACTTTGTATTTCATCATTTTCTAATCTCATTTTATTATTTAACGCTCTTTTAAGAGCACTTCTATATTGTTCTAAAAACAAATATGAAGGAATTCTAATATATCTATCTTCATATGTAATATAATCAAATCCCATTGCATAGTCACAAACATTAAAATTAGGCCTTACATTCTCTAATGTATAAAATATTCTTATACAATTATATTTTAAATGTTCCATTCCCCATACTGAATATATTATATAATCCGGGTCTTCAACAATCCTAACATCATATTTTTCATTTAATATATCTATAAAGAAATTATTATTTTCGTCAAATCCCTCACCACAATCAACAAACTTCAACTTTATTATTTTCATAAACTTTTTCGTTTCCTTCCTAATCAATTATTGTTTTTACTATGTTGTTTATATCAAGCCCATATATTTTTTGCATATGCTCTCGTCCACCATATCTATAACAATAACCTTCTGAACTATTTACTGCCAGTCTTTTTACGTCTATATACAATTTATTATCAACCAAAATTTCACATATCATAGATCCTATTCCACATTGCAAAGCGTGTTCTTCTATAGTAACAATTTTACTTAATCCACGAATTTCCTTAACTAACTCCTCAACTTTTATTGGTATCTTAAATAAATCAATAACCTTAACATCTTTCCCTTTTTCTTTTAGAACCTCTGCAGCACCTAGCGCATTATGTACCATATTTCCTGTAGCAATTATAGCTATTTGAGCACCTTCATTTATTACATTAAAGCCATTGTTTAAATCAACATTTTCCTTTGACTTATAAATCTCATTTGGAGCAAGTCTATCAATACGAATATATTCAGGACTTTCCTTTTGCATTGAATTCCTCACAATAGATTTAGCCATCATTCCATCTGATAAGCAAAACATTCTCATGTGTGGAAGCATTCTCATAACTCCAATATCCTCTAAAACATGATGAGTTGGACCAAATTCAAAATAACTGAATCCGCCACCTTGACCAACAACCGTTACTGGAAGATTCATGCCAGCTAATAACAACCTAATTTGTTCATAGCTCCTTAATGTAATAAATGGAGCACATGCATACACAAAAACCTTTTTCCCCGTCAATGCAAGTCCTGCTGAAATTTCTATAGCATTTTGCTCTGCTATTCCAACACTTATAAATTGAGACGGCATATCTTTTCTAAACTTGTCAAGTGAAGGTGCTGCCAAATCTGCCGAAACAATTACTACATCGCTATCCTTTCTAGCATATTCATAAACTTCATCCCAAAATGCATCTCTTAATGTCTTCTGCTTACTCATAAAAATCGCCTTCCCTCTCCAAACAAATATTAGCTCTTTCAATATCACTACCATGTGGTGCAGCTCCATGCCAAAGTGGTATATCTGAAATAAAATCAATTCCTTTACCTTTTACTGTGTCTGCTATAATAACAAGTGGATTTCTACTTCTCCTACTTCTTATACCCTCAAGTGCATCAAATACCTGTTTGAAATCATGTCCATTAATATGTTTTACATCCCAACCAAATGCCTTCCATTTTTCATCAAATGGTTCAAGTGATACTAAGTTTTCTGTATAGTCAGTGCAACAAAGATAATTTCTATCTACAATTGCAATTAAGTTATTTAAATGATTGTGTGCCGCAAACATTGCTGTTTCCCAAATTGCACCTTCATGACACTCTCCATCGCCTAACATTGCAAAAGTAAGATAACTTTCTCTATTTAATTTTGCACCATATGCAATTCCCGCTGCTACTCCAAAACCTACACCTAAAGAACCTGATGAAATTTCTGCACCTGGAACAGAATACTTTAACAATAATCCAAGAAGAGCATCTGGCTTCAAACAATTTTCTAATTCCTCAAGTTTAAAATATCCCAAATCTGCAAGAACTGGATAAAGTATTGTACTAGCATGGCCTTTACTTAATATAAACCTATCTCTATCTTTCCAATTTGGTTCATTAGGATTATATCTAATAATATTTCCATAAAATAATGCAACCATTATTTCTGTACAAGAATACGCAGATGTAACATGTCCTACACCTAATCTGCAACACATATCCAATGTTAATTTTCTTAAATACTTAGCTTTTTCCTCTAACTTTTCTCTTTTAAGAATTTTCATATTTTCATCCATTTTTACACCTACCTACTTTTTAAATACCAATTATAAGTTTTTAGTATTCCTTCTTTTAATGGTATTTTGGGTTTCCACCCCATATTAAATAATTTTGTTGAATCCAATAATTTTCTATACATTCCATCAGGTTTACTTATATCAAATTTAACTGAGTTTCTAAAACCAACAATCTTTTTTATAATATCAGCAACTTCTGCAATAGATACTTCTTCCCCACCATTCCCTAAATTTATACATTCTAAATCATCATAGTTTTCCATAAGAAATACACATGCATCTGCAACATCATCTACATACAAAAATTCTCTTAATGGTTTACCAGTTCCCCATATAAAAAATGTCTCTTCATCATTTATTTTGGCTTCATGAAATCTTCTTATCATCGAAGAAATAACAGTTGCTTTTGTAAGATCAAATGTGTCATTTTCTCCAAAAAAAACACAAGGCATAACAGATATAAAATTATCTCCATATTGTCTTTTATAGTATTCACACATTTTTACACCTAAGATTTTAGCTATAATATATGGTTCATCTAGTTCGCCGGGTAAACCAGATAACAAATATTCTTCTTTAATTGGTTGTTCACATTCATTTGGATATGCATAAGAACTTCCCATAAACAATAACTTTTTTATTCTATACTTGTGTGCACATGATATTACATTACTTTCAATTTGTAAATTATTAAATATAAACTCCGCTGGATACCTCGTTTTATCAGATATTCCACCAATTCTAGCAGCAGTCAAAAATACATAGTCCGGTTTTTCATTTTCAAAAAATTCATTAACTTCGCATTGATTAGTTAAATCCAACTCTTCATGTGTGCGAGTAACAATATTCTCATAACCTAAGTATATAAGTTTTCTAACTATCGCACTTCCTGCAAGCCCTTTATGGCCGGCAACATATATTTTTGCTTCTTTATTCATCGCATATCGCTCCTTAAATATCTTATTTACAATACTTCTCTAAAAACCATTTATAAACAATATTTATTCCATCTTCAAGTGGAGTTTTTGCTTTCCAGCCCAGCTCAGATAATTTTGATGTATCAACAATTCTACGCATCATTCCATCAGGCTTAGTTTCATCAAATTTTATTTTTCCCTCAAAACCAACAATATTTTTTATAATTTCTGAGAGTTCTCTAATTGAAACTTCACCAGAAGAACCTATATTTATTAGTTCATCACTACTATAAGTATTCATAAGATAAACACATGCATCAGCCAGATCATCAACAAATAAAAATTCACGTAATGGCTTGCCAGTTCCCCATAATACAACTTCTTTATCTTTTTTATTCTTTGCATCATAGAATTTTCTAATTAACCCTGGAATAACATGTGATTTTTCTAAATCAAAACAATCATTTATTCCATAGCAATTTGCTGGCATAACACTAATAAACTTAGTACTATATTGCTTATTAAAATAATAACACGTCTTAATTCCAGCAATTTTAGCTAGTGCATATGCTTCATTTGTTTTTTCTGGTTGTCCACTTAACAAGTATTCTTCCTTTATAGGTTGCTCACATTCACTTGGATAACAGCAAGAGCTTGCCAAAAAAAGTAATTTCTTCACATTATACTTCTTGCATGATAATATAATATTATTTTGTATCATTAAATTATCCATTAAGAAATCTGCTGGATACGTTGAATTAAATTTTATCCCGCCAACTTTTGCCGCAGCCATGAAAACATAATCTGGATGTTCTTTTTCAAAAAATACTTTTACATCAGATTCTCTAGTTAAATCCAATTCATTATGAGTGCGTTTTACAATATTTGTATATCCATTTTTCTCTAATTGACGAACTATCGCAGAACCAACAAGACCAGTATGTCCAGCGACATAAATCTTAGAACTTATATCCATATATTTTCTCTCCTTTTGCAAGCTCATAATCAGAATCTACCATCATTCTTACCAATCCATCAAAATCAACTTTTCTTTTCCAATTTAATTTTTCTTGTGCTTTGGATGCATCTCCCCATAATAATTCCACTTCTGTTGGCCTAAAGAACTTTGGATCAATAGCTATAATTACTTCACCGTTCTTAGCATTAACACCCTTTTCATTAACGCCTTGTCCTTGCCATTCAATATCTATATCTAAATTTCTAAATGTTTTTTCAGCAAACTCTCTTACTGTGTGCGTTTCTCCTGTAGCAATTACATAATCATCTGGTTTATCTTGTTGCAACATTAACCACATGGCTTCTACATAATCTCCAGCAAATCCCCAGTCACGTTTTGCATCTAAATTACCTAGCATCAGAGGTGCACTATTTAACCCTAATGCTATGCGTGTTGCTGCTCGTGTTATTTTTCGTGTAACAAATGTTTCGCCTCTTCGTGGAGATTCATGATTAAATAGTATTCCATTACATGCAAACAAATCATATGCTTCCCTATAATTTACAGTAATCCAGTAAGCATATAACTTTGCAACACCGTATGGACTTTTGGGATAAAAAGGTGTTTTCTCATTTTGTGGTGCAGTCTTAGGAATACCGCCAAATAACTCAGATGTTGATGCCTGGTAGAATTTAGATTTTATTCCCGTCTCCTTTATTGCATCAAGAAGTCTCAAAGTTCCTACAGCATCACTGTCCACAGTATATTCTGGAACTTCAAACGATACCTTTACATGACTTTGCGCCGCAAGATTATATATCTCATCAGGATTAGATTTTTCTATTATTCTATTAATATTTGATGAATCACTCATATCTCCATAATGAAAAAATGCTTTGTTGTTATTAATCTCTCTATTATTAACAATATGATCTATCCTTTCTGTATTAAATACACTAGATCTTCTGACTATTCCATGAACCTCATAACCTTTAGCTAATAAAAATTCCAGCAAATATGAACCATCTTGACCTGTCACTCCTGTAATTAACGCTCTTTTCATATTGAACCTCCTATAGAAATATCTTTCTTAATTTTTCAATTGTATCATCCATATCAACAGGACCATTCCATATAAATAGTCCATTTTCATGAAGATAATCTGCATTTTTAATATTATCGAACACTTCATATTCAAAATATTTTATTGCTTCATTTCTTAGAAAATTCCCTGAAACAATTGGTCGTGAAGTAATACCTTGCTCAGCTAAAATCTGTACAAGTTCATCTCTAGTAAAAGGAGATTCCGATGTAAGTATTATTGAAAATCCAAACCATGACGATTCACCAAATTCTTCTTGGGTAATAATATATCTTACATTATCAAATATTTTTTTAATCTTTTTTGCATTTTCACGTCTTTTTTCTACAAATAAAGGCAATTTTTTCAATTGTTCTATCCCTATTGCTGCTTCTATTTCTAAAGGTCTTAAATTGTAACCTGGTAAAACAAAATTAAACAATTCATAGAAATCATTTTCTTTTTTTGTATGTATTTCGCTATTACTTGGTAAATTTCTAGTCCACCCATGTGCTCTTATGCACAACATTAATTCATATAGTTCTTTATTATCCGTTAGGGCAAATCCGCCTTCCATAGTACATATATGGTGTGAAAAAAAAGTACTAAATGTACCTATATCTCCATAAGTTCCAAGAAATTTACCATCTAACTTTCCTCCCATCGACTCACAATTATCTTCAAATAATGCAATATTTTTATCAATGCATATATCCTTTAGTTGTCTATAATC
>JAEZKY010000254.1 GCA_023435985.1 Bacillota bacterium
TTGTTATAGCATATGAACCTATATGGGCAATTGGTCCAGGGAAGACACCACCATCAAAAGAATATATCCAAAAAATTGCAAGTTTTGTAAAGAAAGAAACAAATGGGTTACCAGTAGTTTATGGTGGAGGATTAAAATCAGATAATGCAAAAATGTTATCATCTATACCTGAAATTGATGGCGGCTTAATTGCACTTACAAGATTTAGTGGTGAAATTGGATTCTATCCAGATGAATATTTAGAAATTATTAAGGTATACACAGGTTTGTAATTGGGTACAAATAAAAAAATAGATATTATAGATATAGAAATTTAAGGAGGTAAAGTATTATGAAATTATCATTTGAATATGGGCAAGGTACAATGGAGGCTAATTTACCTGATAATACAGACGTATTTATTCCAGGGGAGACTGTTCCGGATCCACCATATATAAAAGATGAAGATATATATGAAGTTACTAAAAAATCAATTTTAAATCCTATTGGTATGGAACCAATATCAAAACTTGCAAAAAGTGGTTCTAAGGTTACTATTATTTTCCCAGATAGAGTTAAAGGCGGAGAACAGCCAACTTCTCATAGAAAGGTTTCAATCAAAATAATTCTTGAAGAACTTTATAAGGCTGGAGTAAAAAAGGAAGATATTCTTTTGATATGTTCAAACGGTCTTCATAGAAAAAATACAAAACAGGAAATTCTCAATGTTTTAGGTGAAGAAATATTTAATGAGTTTTGGTATTCTCATCAAATTATGAATCATGATAGTGAAGATTATGAACATTTGGTTGATCTTGGTAAAACAAGAAGAGGAGATCCAGTTTTGATGAACAAATATGTTTATGATTCAGATCTTGCTATCCTAATTGGTCATACACAAGGTAATCCATATGGAGGATATTCTGGTGGATATAAACATTGTTCAACTGGTATTACACATTGGAGATCAATTGCATCTCATCATGTTCCAGAAGTTATGCATCGTAAAGATTTCACTCCGGTAAGTGGAAAATCACTTATGAGAACAAAGTTTGATGAAATTGGTCAATACATGGAAGAGTGTATGGGAAAGAAGTTTTTTTGCTGTGATGCTGTTCTAGATACAAAATCAAGACAAATAGAAATTAACAGTGGTTATGCAAAAGAAATGCAGCCATTATCATGGAAGACCGCAGATAAACGTACCTATGTTCATTGGGCAGAAAAGAAATATGATGTTGTTGTGTTTGGTATGCCACAATTCTTCCATTATGGTGATGGCATGGGTACTAACCCGATAATGATTATGCAGGCACTTTCAGCACAGGTAATCAGACATAAGAGAATCCTTTCACCTAACTGTGTGTTTATTGTGTCATCTATCTGCAATGGATTTTTCCACGATGAGCTTTTTACAGGATATCGAGAAGTATATAATATGTTCCAAAAAGATTATATGAATACTTTAGCTGACATGGACAGATATGGTGAAATGTTTGCAACTAATCAAGAATATATAAGAAATTATCGTTATGGAAATGGATTCCACCCATTCCACGCATTCTCAATGATCAGCTGTGGACACATTGCTGAAATGAATACTGCTGCTATATATATTGTAGGTGCACAGGAACCTGGATATGCTAGAGCTATGGGACTTAAGACTAGAGCAACCTTTGAAGAAGCTTTGGCAGATGCAAAGAAGAAATTTGTTGGAGAAAATCCAAACATTCTTGCATTACCATTAACCTTTAAGACAGCTGCTGTTCATCTTTGCATGAAGAATGGTGAACAAGGTAATTATGGTGTTGACAGTTGTCATCAAAGCTAAAAATTTTTTACTATAATGATTTACTATAATGAAAAAATTTAAGATAAAGGATGGGATAATATGCCACTAGTGCCGTTAAGATCTCTTTTAGAGGTTACAAATAAGTATGGTTTTGCTCAAGGAGCGTTTAATGTAAATACAGTTTCTCAAGCTCAAGCAGTAATTGAAGTTCATGAAATGTTTAGATCTGCAGCAATTTTGCAAGGAGCTGATCTTGGTAATGCTTTTATGGGTGGAAGAACTGATTTCATGAATGGAACTATCGAAGATAAGAAAAAAGGAGCTAAAATGATAGGAGCAGCTGTTAAAAAGTTTGCTGAAAATAGTAGTATACCAGTTGTAATGCATTTGGATCATGGAAAAGATTTTGATTCAGTTAAAGCAGCTATAGATGGCGGATATACTTCTGTAATGATAGATGGGTCACACTTTCAATTTGATCAAAATGTAGAACTTACTCGTGAAGTTGTAAAATATGCTCATGAGAGAGGTGTATCTGTAGAAGGGGAACTTGGAGTATTAGCTGGAGTAGAAGATGATGTTTTTTCAGAAAATTCTACATATACAAACCCTATGAAAGTTGTTGAGTTCTTTAAAAAGACAGGAGTAGATTGCCTTGCAATTTCTTATGGCACTTCGCATGGGGCTGTTAAAGGAGCAAATGTAAAATTACGTAAAGAAATAGCAATAGCTTCAATGGAAAACTTAAAACATGAAGGTATATTTGGTGTTTTAGTTTCTCATGGTTCATCTTCAGTACCAAAATATATCGTGGATGAGATAAATCAGTATGGTGGTAAAATCACTAATGCACATGGAATTCCAATGGATCAGATACAATCAGTTATTCCTTGTGGTATTGGTAAAATTAATGTAGATACTGATATAAGATTGGCAGTAACAAGAAATCTTAGAGAATATTTTTGGAATAATCCTTCAAAAAGACAAAGTAGTACAATAGGTGCTATTTGGGATATAATGGAGAAGAAGCCAGAACAATTTGATCCAAGAGCATACATAACACCGTTGATGGATATATTAGTTACAGGAAAAGAAACTAATGATGCCGATATCCTTGAGGTGATAGAGTGCATGAAAAAAGGTGTAAGAGAAGTTGTTGGAACACTTATAGTTCAATTTGGATCTGTAGGTTATGCACCAAAGGTAGAAAACATAACTTTAGAACAAATGGCAGAAAGATATAAGAAATTAGGAATATAGAAAAATGATAAAGGGCATTTTACCTGACCCAAGTGTTAGATATAAGGCCCTTTTCATGCTAAGGAAGTAATAAGGAGTGATATTGTTATGAGTAATAATTGGACTGAATTAAATCAAGATAAAGTAATTAATTATGTGAAAAATGTTAATGGTAAAGTTGTATTTGGAATTGATGGGTTTATAGATCAGGTTTGGCAAGTAGTAGAAACTAGAAAACCAAATAATGAATATGTACTTATAGATAAGATGAAAAAATTTGGAGAACTAATAGTTAATCGTGGTGAAGGTGGTATGGCTAACGAGTTAATTAAAAAACGTAGAAGTTTTGGTGGATTTACTGCCAATACTGGAAGAATTATAGGATATCTAGATTTACCTATAACTTTACTTGGTATGTATGGTAAAGAAACAATTGATCCAATATTTAATGACCTAAAAGAAAAGTGTGAGCTGATAACACTTGGAGACCCAGTAATAAGTAATATTCTTGAATTTCCTGATGGTAAGATAATGATGCCATATCTAAATGAATTACTTAACTTTACATGGGAAGATTTAATTAACAAACTTGGAGCTGAAAAATTAAAAAGTATACTTGAAGATGCTGATATTGTTTCCTTAGGATATTGGTCAAATATGCCTACATTTGATGAGTTTATTACTAAATTAAATGAAAACTATTTCGCTGATAAATGTCCTAGGAGAATGTTTTTTGATTTTGCAAATATAAAGAAAAGAAGTGTTGAGGCTATAAAAGATACATTTAAAGTATTAGGAGAGCTAAATAAAAAAATTCCAGTAACCTTAAGTTTAAATGAGCATGAAGCGACATTATTATTTTCTTATTATAATGAAGAGTTAACAGGAGGCATAAAAGAAGTGGCAAAAAAAGCTAATTCATTAAGAAAAGAAATAAACATTAATGAATTAGTAATTCATACACTTCATTATGTTATAGGTGCTTCAGAGTCAGAAGGTATAGGAATTTGTGTACAAGATTATTGTGAAAAACCTGCAATAACAACAGGGGCAGGAGATACATTTAATGGGGGATATGTTGCTGCAAGCATTGGTGACCTTAATATAAATGAAAGATTAGCCTTAGCAAATGCAGGAACAAGATTCTATATAGGTAATGGTTTTCCTCCAAATAGAGATCAATTGATAGAAGAAATTAAAAGAATAATAAAGGTATTTAGTTAGAAAATTAAATAAGTGAATATAGTTGTTGCATTATTGAATGAAAAGTCAAATTTCTAATAGTAATAACCTAATCTTGGTTAAAGAAAATTAACTGCAACAATTATATTTCAAGATAGAGAGTATGTTAGTAATATATAAATTAAAATCTCATTCAGTTAATTACAAAGCATTTTATTCAACAAATATCATTAATGTTACTAAAAAAGGAAGTTTTATAAATAAAGAATAAACCTATAGAATTTTGCAAGAGACTAATTATTAAAGTAGAAAAGGAGAATGAACATATGCATATACCAGATAATTATTTAAGTCCTTCAACTTGTGCTACTTTTGGTGTTGCTATGCTGCCTGTGCTTAGGAAAGCTAGTATTAAAGTGAAAAAAGAAGTGACAAGACAAAAAATGCCTCTTATTGGAGTGGCAGCAGCTTTTTCGTTTTTGACAATGATGTTTAATGTGCCACTTCCTGGAGGAACAACAGGACATGCTATAGGAGGCGCACTTGCTGCTATTCTACTAGGACCATATTCGGGAGTTTTAGCAATCACAACAGCACTTGTAATTCAGGCATTATTCTTCGGGGATGGAGGAATTTTGGCTTTAGGAGTAAATTGTTTTAACATGGCCTTTATAATGCCATTTACAGCTTTTTATTTATTCAAATTTATAAAAAAATTGCTAAAAAATAAAAAAGGAGAATATTTTGGAGCGTTTTTAGCGGGATACATCTCTATAAATATTGCAGCGTTGTTTGCAGCAGTTGAGTTTGGCATTCAGCCAATATTGTTTAAGGATGCTTCAGGATTGCCGCTATATAGTCCATATGGATTATCAATATCTATTCCAGCCATGATGATACCACATTTGTTGTTAGTAGGCTTTTTAGAAGGGATAATAACTGTAGGAGTATATAGTTATATAAAGAAAGCTTCTCCTGAGATAATATATAGTGGAGGTGTGGGAAGAATAAAATCTTTATATGCTGTAATTGGAACTATGATTTTAGCTACACCAGTTGGAATTTTAGCTAGTGGGACAGCATGGGGAGAATGGGGTATAGATGAGATTAGGGATTCTATAGGATTTGTGCCAAAAGGAATGGAAACAGGTTTTCAATTTAAAGCATTAATTCCAAGCTATAGTTTAGAAAATTTGCAAGAGTATATTAGTTATGCAATTTCGGCAATAAGTGGAGTAATATTAATATTACTTATATTTAAGATCTTAGAAAAAATAAATTATAGTAAAATACAAAAGGAGCATAAATGATTCCAGAATGGCTTTCAAAAAAAGATAATTATAGTCCTAAGAAAGAAAAGAATTTATATATTGAAAAAAGCATTTTTTCATTTATTAAGGTAATTTCAATTATTAGACAAAGTAAAAGCAGTGATAAGTTAATATATTTAATAAATCCTACTTTAAAAGTTATTAGTACGATAGTATTAATCCTATGTATATCAGTATCACGGAATTTAATCAGCTTATTGATAATGGATATATATGTGTTAACTAATCTTTTTCTTATGGAAAATAAATTAATAAAAAGAATAGTGTTTAAAAGCTTAATATTTCCTATCATAACTTTAATTGCTTTAATACCGTCAATGTTTTATGGCAATGTTTACAATAGTGTATTACTTTTCCAAAAAGTAATATTAAGTATATTGCTTATGAATCTATTATCACATCATACTAAATGGAGTGAAATTAGTAAGTCATTAAAAATGCTATTTATACCAGATATATTTATATGGATTATAGATATAACTATAAAATACATAGTTTTGCTTGGAGAATATTCCGTTAACTTACTATATGCGCTTAAACTAAGATCTATTGGAATAACAATTAATAAATATAAATCATTGACAGGTATTATGGGAAATATGTTCATAAAATCTTATAAAATGAGTGAAGAAATGTTTCATGCAATGGAATGTAAAGGATTTGTAGGAGAATATACTACAAAAGTTAGTTGGAAATTTAAAAAAATAGATTATTTTTATTTAGTAATAAATATCATACTAGTTAGCTTGTTTATAATTACTAAATAAATTAAGGAGAATTGTTAATGATAAAATTGGAAAACATCTCATTTACATACAAGAATAAAATAGCTCTTGATAATGTGAATGTTCATATAAAAGAGAGTGAATCTGTCGCTATTATAGGGCCAAACGGAAGTGGAAAATCAACATTTTTAAAATTGTTAAATGCTATTATTTTTTCACAGCATGGCAAATATTTATTTAACAATATTGAAATAACTGAAAGTTTATTTAACGATAGTAAAAAGTTGAAATCTTTTCACAAAAAAATCGGTTTTATATTTCAAAATTCAGATACTCAGCTTTTCTGCTCAACTGTTTTCGAGGAAATAGCATTTGGATTAATGCAAATGGGCTTACACGAAGAGGAAATGTATATTAGAGTGAAAGATTGCCTTAATTTGCTTAATATAAATAAGTTGAGTGAAGAGCATCCTTACAATATAAGCGGAGGAGAGAAAAAAAGAGTTGCAATTGCAAGTGTCTTAGCAATGAATCCAGAAGTAATAACTTTAGATGAACCTATGAATGGAATAGATCCCAAAGGAAAAAAATTTTTTAGAGATTTATTAATTCATTTGAATAAAAGTGGCAAAACTATAATTTGCGCTACTCACGATTTTGAATATATGGAAGGAGTTTTTAATCGAGCTATTGTTTTTTCTGATGATCATAAAATAATAAGAGATGAGAAGTATGAAAATATTATAAAAGATGAGGAGTTCTTAAGAAAGCACAACATTATGTAATTTGTTATATCAAATATTAAATGTGAAATAAATACAAATGAATTTAGGGAAGTGATAAATATGAAGATTTTATATTACGATTGTTTCTGTGGTATAAGTGGTGATATGAATTTAGCGGCATTAATAGATATAGGTGTGCCTGAGGAATATTTAATTAAGGAACTTTCAAAACTTAATTTAAATTCTGAATATGAAATAAAAGTAGAAAGAGCCGCAAAACTTGGAATAACAGGAACTAGAGTAGATGTTATATTAAAAGATGAATCTAAAGATGAATCTAAAGATGAAGCATATATTTCAGAGCAAGCTTTACATGAGCATTCGCATGAACATTATCATCACAATGGAGATGAGCACCATCATGAGGACCGCAATCATACTCACGAAGATGATCATAGCCATAGTCATGAGGAGCATGCTCATAATCACGAGCATCATCATAGAAATTTGAAGGATATAGAAGAAATAATAAATTCAAGCGATTTAAGTAATAAAGTCAAGGAACTTAGTTTAAAAATGTTTATGAAGGTTGCAGAGGCAGAAGCAAAAATTCATGGAAAAGCTTTATATGAAGTGCATTTTCATGAAGTAGGAGCTATTGACTCAATTGTAGATATGGTAGGTGCGGCTATTTGTTTAGATTATTTAAACGTTGATAAAATTATTGCATCTCCAGTTCAAGTTGGAGGAGGCTTTGTTAAATGTGCCCATGGCCTTATGCCAGTGCCAGCTCCTGCAACAACAGAGATATTAAAGAATATTCCTATAAATACTGGAATAGTGCAATTTGAAACAACTACCCCTACTGGGGCTGCAATACTTTCAGCAAACGTTGAAGAATTTACGCCTAAAGTTAATTTTTCAATTATACAGGTTGCTTATGGAATAGGACATAGAGATTTAGAAATTCCAAATGTTTTAAGAGTATATCTAGGAGATAAGGAAAGCGTTGAGTAAAATAGAAAAGCAGTATATAAACAAGATTTAAATTAAATTTATGGGCGAGGTATAAAATAAATGATAAACAATGAAAAGTACAATGAATTAAAAAAATATTTACAAGGTCTTGGAAAAGTAGTTTTAGCATTTTCAGGAGGAGTAGATAGTACTTTCTTACTTAAAGCAGCTAAAGAAGCTCTTGGAGATAAAGT
>JAEZKY010000265.1 GCA_023435985.1 Bacillota bacterium
GATCAATATAATAATATCGTTACAAGTCAAATGAAAATAGATATGTCAACAAAGCAACTAGCAGTAGATCAGCAAAACCTTCAGCATGCAAAATTGCAAGAAAGTTTAGGTATTTCGACATCAATAGATACACAGTCAAAAGCACTTGCAATACAAAAAGAACAAAATGCCTTAACTACAAGCCAAAACCAATTGAAGGATGCTGAATATACTTTCAAAGTATTAACAGGTAAAGACGTGACTCAATATACTTTAGAGAAGGATATTAAATTTGAACCATTTAAAATAGATGGGGATATAGATACTTATTTAGATAATGTTATTGAATCACAATTAGAATATAAAGAAGAATTACTTAGTATCAGCAAAGATTATTACAATGATAAAGACTATGAATCAGATAATGGAATAACTACAGATGATATGGACAATGCAGAGACAAAAGCAAAAGATGCTACTAAGCCTACATTGGCAGATGGTGCTGATTTAGAGACGTATGAAAAATATCAGAATGATTTAGCTTCATACAATGGTACTATAAATGCTTATACAGGAATTTTAACAAAAAGACTATCGTATTTAAGTACTAAATTAGGTAATTATCAAAATGATGTAACTATACAGAATACAAAGAAACAACTTAAAGATCAATTAAAAGCATATTATACAAATCTTCAAACTTATGAAGCTAGTGTTAATTACTGTAAGAATGAAGCACAATTATATAATGAACAACTTAGTAATGCAAAACTTAAGTATGATTTAGGAATGATGACAGAAACAGATTATAATGCTCAAGTTGTAAGCACTTTACAGGCACAAATTGATTTGAGAAATGCAATTGTTGCTTATAATCAAAATAAAGAATATATTCAAAAACCTTGGATTGCATCTTATTCGTCTTCATTATACTAATTGTATAGTAATGATATAAAAGTTGAATTAAATTAGGAGGAAAAAAATGCATAAAAGAATTAAAAAAATAATTGCATTAACTCTTGTAATTGGAACAATTTCATTTATAGGGACAAGCAATAATTTTATAACTGGAACTATTAATGCATATGCATCAACATATTCGGGTGCAGGGAATGGAGAGTTAAGTTCCTTGACTTTAACAAGAAGTACTGGAAGCGAAATTGAATTACGTGATAGCTATTATGGAAATGAGACTTCACTATCTTCAAAAAGCGACTATTATATAGAACTTACAGGTGCTGATGGATTTCAAATAGCAGCAGATGTTAAGGGTGATGGATATGTAGTTAAACAATTTACTTCGGCTGATAAAACAGAAAAAGGTGAGGATGTCGGAGAATATATAAATATAGATTCAAATACTGAGGATGTTTATCTAAGAACTTACAGAAGTGACGATGATTATCAAAATGCTTATGATGATGGAGATGTAACTAAGTGTGAACATACTTATATAATTCATGTGAGAAAAGAAAGTGTAATTTCTTCTGATGAAGAACTTGACAAAAATTATGCATACTTAAATAGCGTTTATTTAAGCAATGGCAGCATTGATTTTTCAAAGGATCAATATTCTTACAATGCAAATGTTGATGATAATGTTCAGCAGATTCTTGTTAGGGCAACTCCTGAAGATGATGATGATATAGTTGAAATTAATGGTCAATCTGTAGAACAAAAGGATAACTTTGAAAAAACAATAAGTTTAAGTAAAGGTAATAATACAATAACAATATATGTTGAGAACGATGAGGATAACGAAACTTATACATTAAATGTATATAGAGGAAAAGCATCAGCTTCAACTCAAACAAGTACAAGCGCAGCATCTGTTGGGAACAACGTAGGAAAATATAATTCATGGCAAAATATTGGCGGTAAAATGCAATATTTAGATGGAACTGGAGATTCATTAAAAAGTCAATGGTGGTTTGATGCAAATACTGGAAAGAAGTATTATTTAGATAAGGATGGATATGCAGTAACTGGCTGGCTTTATGTTGATAATAATTGGTACTATTTTGCTTCAGATGGAGAGATGAAAACTGGCTGGCTATACTTAGATGGAAGCTGGTATTACTTAAACAAAAGTGGTGTTATGAGGACTGGATGGTTCCAAGATACTAATGGCACATGGTATTACTTAGATTCAACAGGAAAACTAACTCAATCTTAAAACAAATATAAATACGTTAGTGAAGAGTATCTATATTGGGCATCCAATTTAGATACTCTTTTTCAAAGTGAGCAAAATAATTAATCAGGAAATAATTTTAATGTTAAATTATTATTTTGTGCTATAATTTATAAAATATAAATTAATAGAGAGGATGATGTAAGTGAAGATTACATATATTGAACATAGTTGTTTTTCAGTGGAGCTGGATAATGTAATTTTGATATTTGATTATTTTAAAGGACAGCTTCCGGTTTTTGATGAGAAAAAAACAATTTATGTATTTTCAAGTCATAATCATCAAGATCATTTTAACATGTCAATTTTTCAGTTATTAAAAAAGTATCCTAATGTTAATTATGTATTTTCAAGAGATATTAAGCGTAAATTTGGACGTACATTTTTTAATACTAATGGTGTTGATGCTAACACATATGAAAAAATTGAGTTTATTGGCAGCAATGAAATTCTTGAAATGTCAGATTTAAAAATAGAAACTTTAAAGTCAACAGATGAGGGCGTTGCATTTATTGTTACCGCAGATGGCAAAAGCATTTATCATGCTGGAGATCTTCACTTATGGTATTGGAATCATAAGGATGAAGAGAGTCATAAAAATAATATAGGGCAGTATGAAAAAGAGATAGCCAAAATAAAGAATAAACATTTTGATGCTGCTTTTGTAGTTTTAGACCCTAGACTAGAGGATAAATTCTATTTGGGGTTTGATTATTTTATGAAGAACACTGATACAGATGAAGTATATCCAATGCATTTTTGGGGCGATAAATCCGTAATTGAACGATTAAAGAATATGGAGTGTTCAGAAGCATATCGGCATAAAATAGCTTCTTTCTAAGTTAGAAAAATATAGAGTATTGCTTATTTGTAATAGGTCATAGTTAAACGAATCTTATTTTCTATAACTATGACCTTAAATTTATAGATTGAATAATCATATATTTTTGTTAAACTTTCTAGTGTGCACTATACCAGAAATAAATATATATGTGATTTCGGTAAGCCACCACATAAGTCTAAGCTAAATATATATGATTTATTTTCCAGATATATGAGTTCTTATTAATTCCGCAGGAGATAATATTTTGTCTATAGTTTCAACAGGTAAAATACCTTCTTCCAAAAGAATTTCTCTTATGGTTTTTCCGGTATTTAAAGCCTTTTTGGATATTAAGCTAGATTTATCATAGCCTAAATAAGGAACTAAAGCAGTAGCAGAAACCAAAGAATTCTCAAGATTTTCTAAACATCTATCCTCATCTATTTTAAGTTCATCTATACATTTTTCCTTAAAAATTATTACACCTCTATCAAGAAGTTCAAGAGATTCTAGTAAACATTCAGCGATAAGTGGAGTAAAGGCGTTTAGTTCTAATTGCCCCATAGAGCTCGCCATGGTTATAGCACCATCATTAGAAATTACTCTCATGCTGATTTGTGCTACCATTTCTGGAATAACTGGATTTACTTTTCCAGGCATAATTGTTGAACCAGCCTGCATCTTAGGTAGAATAATTTCTCCTATTCCACCACGAGGTCCAGAGCCCAGCAATCTCAAGTCATTTGAAATTTTAAGCAGATTTACACTACAAGATTTTAGAAGTCCAGAAGTTTCTACAAATATATCACAGTTCTGTGTAATGTCCATTGGATAATCAGATCTTGCTATACCAAGGCCAGTAAGGTCTTGAATAATATCTGTAAGCAAAAATACATATTTGTTTGTAGCATTGAGGCCCGTTCCTATTGCAGTACCTCCAAGGTTAATTTGTCTTAATCGTTCTTCGACCTTATATATTCTCCATCTGTCTCTCTCTATTGCTTTAGAATATGCTCCAAAACTTTGACCTGCTGTCATTGGTAGTGCATCCATTAATTGAGTTCTCCCAAGTTTTATTATATCTGAAAATTCATTTTCCTTTATTTGAAGAGCTTCCTGCAAATTTGATAAAGAATTGCTTAGCTTTCTGATTAATCTAATTGCTGCAATTCTGAGAGCAGAGGGATAAACATCATTAGTTGATTGGGACATATTAACGTGGTTGAGAGGATGTACTAAATTATAATCTCCTTTAGTTCCATCTAATAGCTCGATAGCTCTGTTAGCAATAACTTCATTTACATTCATATTGGTAGAAGTACCAGCGCCCCCTTGAAAAGCACTGATTTTAAACTCATCATCAAATTTTCCTTCTATGATTTCTTCGCTGGCACTTATTATTGCAGCAGCTTTTTCAGGAGAAAGTAGTTTTAATTTTTTATTTGTCATAGCAGCAGCTTTTTTTATAAGAGCTATTTCTTTTATTAGCTTTAAATTCACGGTTTTACTATTTAAATCGAAGTTTTCTAAAGCTCTTGCTGTATTTATTCCGCTGTAGGCAGAATCTTCTATTTCTTTTTCACCTAATAAGTCTTGTTCTATTCTATAATTCAAAATTAACACCCCTCTTAATTAGTTTACAGTTCAAAGCGTACAATTTTTCTTAAAATTGTTCTTTGATGTTAATATTAGAAATGAGACGTAAAGTTCAATTTCTAATATTGAGTTTATTAAATTGCTTAGAAGCAGATGACATTTCTAATATTTTTGGATTGATAGCAGATCATCTATACTTCCATTCATATATTTATAAGAATCGTAAATACCTTGATTGTAAAATTCTAATGCTAATTTATCTATAAAACAATTTAATATATTACCTGATGCTAAATCACCTAATTCTTCTCCGCGTTCATTGTAAAAATATTCTTTTATTGAAGAAACCATATCAGCTCGTTGCTCCTTAGTTAAAGTAATTTTATCCTTGTTTTTCATTCAAAACCTCCATATTAACTTTTAATAAAATTCATTTGTATTTATTATAGCTCATATACTAGAATTATGTAGAGTTGAATTTAATTAATATTAAAAAATGAAAAATTAGATAAAGAATTACCTTTGCAATATATATTAATATTTTATATTATAATAGAAGAAACCAATTAAAAATATTAAAGTAATACCTAGATTTTTTGGGTACAATGTACTTATAAAATGCCATGACATGGGGCTCATAATACCTTGTACATTCGATATTTAGAGGAGTAATAATATGAGTTTAAATACAACACCTTCTGGAGAAAGAGTACATATTGCTTTGTTTGGAATGACAAATGCAGGTAAATCCAGCATCATAAATGCACTTACAAATCAAGAAATTTCTATTGTTTCTGATGTAAAAGGGACAACTACTGATCCAGTTTATAAAGCTATAGAAATTCTACCTATAGGACCTTGCATGATAATTGATACAGCAGGTCTTGATGATGAAAGTGAATTAGGAGAATCAAGAAAAAAGAAAACTCTTGAAGTTTTAGCTAAGGCAGATGTTGCTCTAGTAGTGGTAGATAGTACTATAGGAATAACAGATAAGGACGAAGCTATAATAAGCCAGCTAAAAGAAAAGAAAATACCGGTAATATGTATTCTTAATAAGGCAGACCAAAAGAGCAGAACAAAAGAAGAAATAGATGAGATAGAGAAAGAAATCGGCATACTTGTTATTTCTGTTTCTGCATTAAATAAAAACGGAATAGATGAACTTAAACAAAAAATCATAAATATAATACCAGATGATGAGGATAAGTTTAAGTTAGTTGGAGATCTTATAAGTCCCGGAGATATAGTAGTTCTTGTTACACCTATTGATAAGGCAGCACCTAAAGGAAGACTTATTCTTCCGCAACAGCAAACTATAAGAGATATAATAGAAAGTGATGCTATAGCCGTTGTAACTAAAGAACACGAATTAAGAGAGACACTTGAAAATTTAAAGAAAAAGCCTAAGCTTGTTATAACTGATTCACAAGTATTTTTAAAGGCATCAGCAGATACACCTAAGGATATAAAGCTTACATCATTTTCAATATTGCAGGCAAGATATAAAGGGAATCTCATTGAGCTTGTAAAGGGTGCAAAAGCAATAGAAGCCTTAGAAGATGGCGATAGCGTATTGATTTCAGAAGGCTGCACTCATCATAAACAATGCGATGATATTGGAACAGTAAAAATTCCAAGATGGGTACGTCAAATGACTGGTAAGCAAATAAATTTTGAATACTCTTCAGGATCTTCTTTTACTGACGATATAAAAAAATATAAGCTAATCATTCATTGTGGTGGATGCATGTTAAATAGGGCAGCAATGCTTTCAAGGATTGATAACGCAGTTAAACATGAAATACCTATTGTAAATTATGGAGTACTTATTGGATATGTACAAGGAATTTTGGAAAGAGCACTTGAACCATTCCCATTAGCAAAAGAAATATATGACGGTGATTTTATTTAAATAATAGAGATATATATAAATTTTTAATTAAACAAATGAAGAAATAGTACTATTTAATGGATACAGTGGAGATAATTTTATGAATAAATTATTATTTGGAATATCTGGTCTGCCAATAGGAAATGGAACAAAAAAATTTAATTATGCAAGTGGAATTAATTATGTAAAATCAATAGGTCTAGATGCAATGGAACTTCTTTTTGTGAGAAATATAAATGTTACGGATAAGAATAAAGAGATAATATTAAAAACCAAGATAGACAATGATTTTTACTTATCTGCTCATGGATCTCATTATATAAATTTAAATGCTGATGAGACAGAAAAACAAAATCAATCAATTGAAAGAATAGCAAACGCAGCAGAAGGCTTATTAAAAGTTGAAGGCAGGAGTTTAATATTTCATCCTGGATTTTATTTAAAAGATTCAAAAGAAGAGACTTATAATACTATAAAAGAGAATTTGCTGAAACTTCCATACAAGGGTGTTGATTATAGACTTGAAACTACTGGAAAGGGAAGTCAATTTGGAACTCTTGAAGAATTAGTTTCCATTTGTAAGGAAGTAAAATCATGCAAGTTATGTATTGACTTTGCTCATATACATGCAAGAAATAACGGAAGCTTAAAAAGGTATAATGATTTTGCAGAAATATTGCAATATATTTTTAAGGAATTAGGTAGAATAGCTTTAGATGATATGCATATTCATATGGGAGGAATAAATTATACTGAAAAAGGAGAAAAGAATCATCTTCCGTTATTAGACAGTGATTTCAATTATGTAGAATGCTTAAATGCTTTAAAAGATTTTAATGTCAAAGGTTGCGTGATTTTAGAAGGACCTTTGGTGGAGAACGATGCGTTATTGTTAAAAAATACTTATGAAAAATTATAGTTTGAATTTAAAGTTAATCATGTTATTTGTTATAAAAGATGATATAATTAATAAGTTCGATTAAAAAATAGACTTTTTAAATATTTTCATGAATTTAAAGGTGAAATTTTCGGTGAGAATTGTGCTTTTAGGCACATGAAAATAGGCTGGCAAGTTGAATTGTTATTTATTTGATTGTGCCCTATTTGACTGTTTGATTTTTGCTCATAGATGCGATGCACAACACGTATTTGTGAGCATTTTAAGTGCTTAGATTGGTAAGAGCATCATAAAAAATATAAATAAATTTGTAGGGACCATTTTGAAGATGTACTTAAAGATGTCTGATTTAAAAGAATAAAAGATGTTTTTTTACAAAAGATAAATTCGTTGAGATTTAAAAAATGGTATAGATATTATATGAAATAAATATAATAAGCATACTAAAAATTTTTTAAAGAAGGATAATGAGTGGTATGAAGAAAGTAAATGAAGCTTTTAGTGATTACGAATCTGGTGGGAAGATAAATACTGCCGTTATAGAAAATGTAGTCTTAAGAAAAAAGACTAAAATTTTAGAAATGGAAATTAGCTCAGATGATTATATCGATATAGAAGAAATTGAGAGTTTTAACAATTTTATAAGAGAAAAATTTGAATTAAATGACTCTCAAATTACCGTAAGGTATAGTAAAGGAGTAAGTATAAGACCTATAGAAGAAGAACTCAAAAATATTGTATTTTCTATGTCAAAAAAATATCCTGCTTTAAAGGCAGCAGCAAATAATAGTGAATATGAAATAGCAGGAAATACAATAAATTTTAATTTCAAAATTCCAGTAGCAGGATTCTTAAAATCCATGGATTATGATAAAAAAATTAATATAACTATAAAAAGTATTTATGGCAAGCAATATAATATAAATTTTATTGATAAAGTAAGCAGTGAAGAAATTGCAAAGATGCAAGAAGACAAACGTGCAAATGAAATGAAGGTTCTAAAAGAGATTAAAACTACTCAAAGCATAAATGCACCTTCTGCTGAACCAGCTCCTAAAGCACTTGAAAACAAACCAGAAATAAAAGTTGAAGGAGATAGTAAGAAGAATCAATTCTTAATTATGGGTAGAAATGCTAATATTAAGGAGCCTATAATAAAAATTAATGATATTACACCAAATGAAGGAAGGATAGCCTTAGAGGGTGAAATATCTAATATTGAAGCAAAGGAATTAAGAAGTGGAAAGATGTTAATTTCCTTTGATTTATATGATGGATCAAATTCGATGACATGTAAGATATTCTGTAAACCAGGTGAATATGATGAAGTATTCTCTAGAATAAAGAAGGCAAAGGGGCTTAGACTCGCAGGAAATGCAGGTTATAGTAATTTCTCTCATGAAGTTGAACTTATTGCTAATACTATAATTGAAACAGATGGAATTAAGAAAGCTAAGAGAATGGATAATGCAGAGGTGAAGAGAGTAGAACTTCACATGCACACACAGATGAGCCAGATGGATGCCATGACTAGTGCCACTGATTTAATTAAGAGAGCCATGAGCTGGGGGATGAAGTCTATTGCTATAACTGATCATGGAGTTGTGCAGTCCTTTCCAGAAGCGCACAAGCTGCTTGGAAGGGATAATCCAGATATGAAAATAATATATGGAGTAGAAGCTTATTTAGCTCCTGATAAAAAGCCATCTGTAACCAATATAAAAGGACAGAGTATTGATACTACCTATTGTGTTCTTGATTTAGAAACTACAGGTTTTTCTCCAAAGACAGAGAAAATTACCGAAATAGGAATAATGAAAATTAAGGATGGGAAAATAATAGATAAATTTAGTACTTTTGTAAATCCTGAAAAATCAATTCCAATGAGAGTTGTAGAAGTTACCAACATAACTGATGAAATGGTAAGAGACGCAGAAACTATAGATAAGGTATTTCCTAAAATGCTTGAATTTATTGAAGGATGTGTCTTAGTTGCCCACAATGCTGAATTTGATATTAACTTTTTAAAACACAATGCTAGAGTATTAGGTCACGATTTTGATTTTACTTATTTAGATACCTTATCTTTAGCCCAAGATATTTTTCCAGAGTTCAAATCTTATAAACTAGGTAGAATTGCAAAAAATCTTGGTATAAAGGTAGAAGTTGCTCATAGAGCGTTAGATGATGTTGATACCACTGTCAAAGTATTTAACATAATGCTTGAAAAGCTAAAGGAAAGAGGAGCAGAAACACTTGAAGATATAGAGGAATATGCTTCTGATGAAGAAGCTAAAAAGGCAGCTTATAAAAAAGTTAAAACTTATCATGCAATAATATTAGCAAAGGATTATGTTGGCCTAAAGAATTTATACAAACTGGTATCATATTCTCATTTAGATTATTTCTATAAAAAGCCACGTATATTAAAGAGCATGTTTAAAAAGTATTCTGAAGGTTTAATAATTGGAAGTGCATGCAGTGAAGGAGAGTTGTATCAGTCAATATTACTAGGAAAATCTGAAGATGAAATAGAGAATATTGCAAAGTTCTATGATTATTTAGAAATTCAGCCTCTAGGGAATAATGATTATTTAGTAAGACAGGAGCAGGTACCAAACAAAGAATATCTAAAAGAGATTAATAAAAAGATTATAAGACTTGCAGAAAAATTAAACAAACCTGTAGTAGGAACAGGAGACGTTCATTTTATGGATCCTGAAGATGAAATATATAGACGTATATTAGAAGCAGGGCAAGGTTTTAAGGATGCTGATGATCAAGCACCATTATATTTACGAACTACTGAGGAGATGCTTAAAGAATTTGATTACTTGGGAGCAGAAAAGGCATATGAAGTTGTAGTCACAAATACTAATAAGGTAGCAGATATGTGTGAGCAGATAAGCCCCATATCTCCAGAAAAATGTCCACCACATATAGAAGGCTGTGAACAGACCATTAAAGATATAGCCTATGAAAAGGCTCATGAATTATATGGAGATCCTCTTCCAGAGATAGTTCAAGCAAGGCTAGATAAAGAACTTGATTCTATTATAAAAAATGGATTTTCCGTAATGTATATAATAGCTCAGAAGCTGGTGTGGAAATCAAATGAAGATGGATACTTAGTTGGTTCCAGAGGGTCAGTTGGTTCATCTTTTGTAGCTAATATGACAGGTATAACAGAGGTAAATGCACTTCCACCACATTATAGATGCCCTAAGTGTAAGCATTCTGATTTTACTGATTATGGTGTTTTAAATGGTTTTGACTTACCTGATAAAGTATGTCCTGTATGTGGAGAAAATCTACATAAGGATGGTATAGATATACCATTTGAAACTTTCTTGGGCTTTAATGGAGATAAGGAACCGGATATAGATTTAAATTTCTCAGGAGAATATCAAGCAAAAGCTCATAGATATACAGAAGTTATCTTTGGTAAAGGCACAACATTTAAGGCTGGTACAATAGGTACTATAGCAGAAAAAACAGCCTTTGGTTATGTGAAAAAATATTATGAGGAAAAAAACATTCCAGTAAATAAAGCAGAAACCATGAGAATCTCAGTAGGATGTACTGGTATAAAAAGAACTACAGGCCAGCATCCAGGAGGAATTATAGTTGTACCAAAGGGACGTGAAATTTTTGAATTCTGCCCTGTACAGCATCCAGCTGATGACCCTAATTCAGATATTATAACAACACATTTTGATTATCACTCTATTGACCAGAATCTTTTAAAACTTGATATATTAGGTCATGATGATCCGACAGTTATAAGAATGCTTCAGGATATAACAGGAGTTAATCCACATGAAATACCTATGGATGATAAGGAAACTATGTCGTTATTTTTCTCCACAGAGGCTCTTGGAGTAACTCCACAGCAGATAAATTCAGAAGTAGGAACTTTTGGAATTCCTGAATTTGGAACTAAGTTTGTTAGAGGAATGCTTGTAGATACAAAACCAAGAACTTTTTCAGACTTATTATGTATATCAGGACTTTCTCATGGTACTGATGTTTGGCTTGGAAATGCCAAGGATTTAATTGATAGCAATGTAATTACCAGCATAAGTGATGCGGTATGTACAAGAGATGATATTATGGTTTATCTTATTAAAAAAGGATTACCGCCAAACACGGCCTTTAAGATAATGGAGACAGTACGTAAAGGAAAAGCCTTAAAGGAACCTAAATGGGGAGAATATGAAGCGCTAATGAGGGAAAATGAGGTGCCTGAATGGTATATAGATTCTTGTAAAAAGATAAAATACATGTTCCCTAAAGCTCATGCAGCAGCTTATGTAATGATGGCCTTTAGAATAGCATGGTTTAAGGTGCATATACCACAGGCATATTATGCAACATACTTTAGTATCAGAGCAAAAGCCTTTGATGCAGAGTTCATGATATTCGGAAAGGAAAAGGTTAAGGCAAAAATGCAGGAAATTCAAGCTCTTGGTAATGATGCGGCTCCTAAGGATAAGGATATGTATGATGACTTAGAGATAGTTTTAGAAATGTATGAAAGAGGCTTTAAATTCCTTCCAATTGATTTGTATAAGTCTCATGCTACAAAATTTCAAGTTGAGGAAGATGGCATAAGACCTCCAATAAACAGTATAGCTGGTATGGGAAATGTGGCAGCTGAAGGTATAGCAAATGCTGCAATAGAAAAGGAATTTAACTCTATAGAAGATGTAAGAAAGCGTTCTAAGATTGGAAATGCCGCAATAGAACTTCTTAAAAAGTTTGACTGTTTAAAAGGTCTGCCAGAAAGTGACCAAATGTGTTTTTTTGATGCAGTATAATTACTAACAGAAAAGTAAAATTCCTGTTTTACCGGGTTTTTTAAAATTATATAACATAATATAATATAAAGCTTATATCGCTATTGATTAATTAGAGATATAAGCTTTGTTATTTAGTAATTCTTATACAAAGAGATATGCGTTTTCGCATGAATATCAAAAATAGTGCAATACTAAAGTCATTAATCAAGAATTTAGTATTGCAATCAAGAAGTTACTTTTTCATTTTAGCAATGTTTTTACTTAAAGTACTTGACTTTGAGTAAACTTTAAGTGTTAGACTAAATCTTAAGGAAGTGAAGCACAACAATTGAAGAAGTAGTTAAGCATTGGAAATTGTATTGATATTTAGGCACAATCAAATAAATAACAAGTCCATTTGCCAGCCTATTTTCCATCATCCTACGGCAGCAAATGGACCTAATAGGCCAACTATGAGGGCAGTTTGCTTTCTTGCCTGATGAAAAATATCCATGTCAACTTTGGATTTGTTATTTATTTTCATGTGCCTTATAAAACTTCCTATGAGTAAAAATTTACAGAATGAGCATAAATAAATAAGTGAATGAAGAAAAATTATTATTAGAGCACGGAAAATAATATAAAACAAACATTGAGTATATTTATCTGCATTCATGAAATTATTTAAAAATGCAAAATCAAGGAGGAACACAAAGATGGAAAAGAAGAAATTGGGATTTGGCTTCATGCGTTTACCATTAAAAGATCAAGAGGATCAAGAAAGTATTGATTTTGAAACACTAAATAAAATGGTAGACACTTTTTTAGAAAGAGGCTTTACTTATTTTGATACAGCTTATATGTATCATGCATTTAAAAGTGAGATAGCTTTAAGAGAAGCTTTAGTAAAGCGTCATAAAAGAGACAGCTTTACTGTAGCATCAAAGCTGCCAACTATGTTCTTGAAAAAAGAGGGAGACCAAGAAAGAATTTTTGATGAGCAGTTAGAAAAGTGCGGAGTAGATTATTTTGACTATTATCTTCTTCATAATTTAGGTGTAGCAAATTATAAGACAGCTCAAAAATTTGATAGTTTTGCATTTGTTCAAAAAAAGAAAGAAGAAGGAAAAGTAAAAAATATGGGCTTTTCTTTTCATGATAATGCAAATTTATTAGATGAAATATTAACTGCACATCCAGAAGTAGATTTTGTTCAATTACAAATTAACTATATCGATTGGGATAATGAAAGTATACAATCTAGAAAATGTTATGAAGTCGCAAGAAAACATAATAAACAAGTTGTTGTTATGGAACCAATTAAAGGAGGAACTCTTGCAAAGGTACCAGAGGAAGCAGAAAAATTATTCAAAGAATATCATAAAGACATGTCTGTACCATCATGGGCAATACGATTTGTAGCAAGTCATGAAGGAATAATGATGGTACTAAGTGGAATGTCAAATATGGAGCAACTTCTTGATAATACGGATTACATGAAAGACTTCGTACCTTTAAATGATGAAGAAAAAGAGATTATAAAAAAGGCTACAGATATTATTAATAGTAGTATTGCAGTTCCATGTACTGCATGTCAGTATTGTGTAGATGGATGTCCAAAGAATATTCCAATACCAAAATACTTCTCTCTATATAATAATAAAAAACAATTTGGTCCTGGAATTTCGCAGGTTTACTATAATAATTTAACTCAAGAGCATGGAAAAGCTTCTGATTGTATAGGATGTAAGCAATGCGAAAGACATTGCCCACAACATATTGAGATTACAAAATCTTTAAAGGATGTAGCTGAGGGATTTGAAGCATAATATTTTATACATTTTACAGACGTATAAGTATTAAAAAATTAATAAAATAATGGGATTATGTTTCTGATGAAAATAAAAAGAGAAAAACTTAAACATAATCCCATTTGACAATGATTATTGCAAATTTTCTTTGGGCAATTTAATATGCAATAGTAATAAAAAATATTAATGAAATTTAAGTTTAATTAACTCAAGACTAAAGTTGTTAATCAAGAATTTACTTTTTCATTTTAGCTCTCAAGATTAAAAAAATACTTGACTTTGAGTTGACTTTAAGTGATAGAATGAATTTGAAAATATAACATAATAAAAATAATAAATGAGATTTAGTGAAAGAGTTGGAATAATCAAAATGATTTTACCACTCATTAACAATGTCTTGTTTATTTAATTATATTAATTTATTTTGGAGGGGTTTGTATGTTATACAGAACATTGGGTAAAACAAATGAAAAGGTTTCAGCTCTAGGCTTTGGATGTATGAGATTACCGATTATTGATGGAGATACTACTAAAATAGATGAAGAAAAAGCTATAGAGATGATCCATCATGCCATTGATGAAGGAGTTAATTATATAGATACAGCATATCCTTATCATGGAACAGGTATGAGTAGTGGAGGCGAAAGTGAACCATTTGTCGGAAGAGCTTTAAAAGGCGGTTATAGAGAAAAGGTTAATTTAGCTACAAAATTACCTAGTTGGGCAATTAAGACTAGAGAAGATATGGATAAATATTTAAATGAGCAATTAGAACGTCTACAAACTGACAGAATAGATTTTTACTTAGTGCATGCTTTAAATGCGAATACTTGGGCTAACTTAAAAAAATTAGGGATAAATGAGTTTTTGGATTCAGCTATAAAAGATGGAAGAATAAGATATGCAGGCTTTTCTTTCCATGATAAATTAGATGTATTTAAAGATATAGTAGATTATTATGATTGGTCATTCTGCCAAATTCAATATAATTATCTCGATGAAGAATTTCAAGCTGGAACAGAGGGATTACAATATGCTGCAGATAAAGGGTTAGGAGTTGTTATCATGGAACCTCTTAGAGGTGGTAAGATAGTAAGAAATCTACCAGAAGTAGTTGTAAATACTTTTGAAAAAGCAGAAATTAAGAGATCACCAGCAGAATGGGCATTAAGATGGGTATGGAACCATCCAGAAGTATCTGTAGTTTTAAGCGGTATGAATGTGATGGATAACGTAACAGAAAATTTAAGAGTTGCAGGTGAGGCATTACCTAATTCATTAACTGAAAAAGAGTTAGAAATAATGGATAATGTTAAGAATGCATTTAAGGAAAGAATAAAGGTTAATTGTACAGCTTGTGAATACTGCATGCCTTGTCCTGCTGGTGTAAATATCCCTAAGAATTTTTCATGTTATAATGAATATAATATATTTGCAACTCCAGCTACAGAAAAAGAATTAAAAGCTAGATATAGCGGATTTGGTGGATTAGCTGAGGGAGAAAGAGCTGATAAATGTGTAGAATGTGGTAAATGTGAAAGTCACTGTCCACAAGCAATTAAGATTCGTCAAGAACTTAAAAATGTTAAAGCATTATTTGCATAAATAGTATATAAAAGATATTTAGGAATACCAATTAATGAAATCATATATATTTTAGGGGGGAAGCTTAATAAATATAATTGAAGAATTTTAAGCAGCTAATCATAACCTTAAAAATATATATGATTTTTAGTATAGTAGTACATTTTAGTAATATTTAATTAGAGAATATTTCATTTGCATACAAGAATAAAATAATCTTTGATAATGCAAATGTTGAGAATATAACTTAAGTAGGATAGGAATAGACAAAATAAGCTTAAACAACGATAAGGAGTGATAAACATGAAAATTTTATATTACGATTGTTTCTGTGGTATAAGTGGTGATATGAATTTAGCAGCGTTAATAGATTTAGGTGTGTCTAAGGAATATTTAATTAAGGAACTTTCAAAACTTAATTTAAATTCTGAATATGAAATAAAAGTAGAAAGAGCCGCAAAACTTGGAATAACAGGAACTAGAGTAGATGTTATATTAAAAGATGAAGCACATATTTTAGAGCAAGCTTTACATGAACATTCGTATGAGCATTATCATCACAATGGAGATGAGCAGCATCATGAGGACAGCAATCATACTCACGAACATGATCATAGCCATGAACATACCCATAGTCATGAGGAACATGCTCATAATCACGAGCATCACCATAGGAACTTAAAGGACATAGAAGGAATAATAAACTCAAGTAATTTAAGTAATAGAGTTAAAGAGCTTAGTTTAAAAATGTTTATGAAGGTTGCAGAGGCAGAAGCAAAAGTACATGGAAAAGCCTTATATGAAGTGCATTTTCATGAAGTAGGAGCTATTGATTCAATTGTAGATATGGTGGGTGCAGCTATTTGTCTAGATTATTTAAAGGTTGATAAAATTATTGCATCTCCAGTTCAAGTTGGAGGTGGTTTCGTTAAATGCGCTCATGGTCTTATGCCAGTACCAGCGCCTGCAACAACAGAGATACTAAAGAATATTCCTATAAATACTGGAATAGTACAATTTGAAACAACTACTCCTACTGGGGCAGCAATACTTTCAGCAAATGTCGAGGAATTTACGCCTAAAGTTGATTTTTCAATTACAAAGGTTGCATATGGAATAGGACATAGAGATTTAGAAATTCCAAATGTTTTAAGAGTATATCTAGGAGATGCGGAAAACTCTGAGAAAGTAGAAAAGCAGTATATCTTGGAAACTAACATAGATGATATGAATCCAGAGATTTATGGATATATAGAAGAAAAGCTCTTTGAGGCGGGAGCATTAGATGTATTTAAAACATCTATATCTATGAAAAAGGGAAGACCAGGAGTAAAATTAAGCGTATTAGTTGATGAACAGAGTGAAAAAACTGTGTTAGACATTATTTTTGAGGAAACAACTTCAATAGGTGTAAGAAAATATGAGGTTGAAAAGATAATGCTTAACCGAGAATTTTCAAAGGTAGAAACTGAGTATGGAAATATTACAGTTAAAAAGTCTTATTATAAAGGAAAGTTAGTGAAGTATAAACCGGAGTATGAGGAATGCAAGACTATAGCTAAAGAAAAAAATGTATCTATTGATAAGGTATATAAAGCAGTATACAAACAAGATTTAAATTAAATTTATTGGTGAGAGGCGGAAGAATAAATGATAGACAATGAAAAGTACAATGAATTAAAAAAATATTTACAAGGTCTTGGAAAAGTAGTTTTAGCATTTTCAGGAGGAGTAGATAGTACTTTCTTACTTAAAGCAGCTAAAGAAGCTCTTGGAGATAAAGT
>JAEZKY010000144.1 GCA_023435985.1 Bacillota bacterium
ATGTAGAAGTTGTACTAGCTATAAACATGTGCCCGCAGGATACTGATGAGGTAAATAAACGAGTTTCTGAGATTGTAAAAAGTGTAAATGAATGTCTTCATAAAGACGCTAAAATGTTTTTAATTGAAAGTAATAGTGATAAAAATCCGGTTTCAGATAAACTTTGGAATTATATTCACGAAAGAGTTAACGAGCCTAGTAAATTAGAAGATCTTTCAAAAACATTGAAAAGTTATCAAGATTATATATTGCGTGAATGTGATATAAAAATTAATTCTAGAATTGCAGAAATAGAAAATGAAAAAGAAAATACTGAAGAGAGAGTTAAGGTCATAAAGGAATTTCTAGACGAAAAAGAAAGTATATTAAACGCTATAGAAGATGGTTTTGCTAAAATAAAGCTAAAGACTGTAAGGCTTATAGGCAAATCTGATATAAAGATTAAAGAAGAGATAAGTAAGTATATATACGATGAAAGTAAATGGTCAATGAAAGAAGAAACCTTTGGATTAATGCAGCATTATTATGTTCCAAGGCTTACAAATAAAGAGACTGATATTTTGAACAATTATATTGAAGATGAAGTTGTTAATTTGGATAGAATAGTTGATATTATGCTTAATGGTGAAATTTCTAAATTAAAAGAAAATGTTAATAGCAAAATTCCATCTTATGGTGAAGTAGTAGAAGGAGTTATAGAAAAACATATAGGTGACAGCATAGAAAAAGCAGCAGGAGAAATATTTAGAAAAGCATACAAAGGGAATTCAGAGGAACTTGAAAGCGGTTATATAGGCAGTAAAAATTTAAAGAAGCTTGCAAACACTTTTGAAATATCAGGTCAAGTGGATAAAAATAATAATTTAAATCATGTTCTGAAAACAATAAGGGCTACATCTTTGAAAGGAATCACAGAATCATTAAGTGTATTTACAGATTCAATATTTTTCTTATATGATTCTTTAACTTGGCAGAAAAAGATAGAGGAAATATCAATGAATGCTATAGATAAATGGGCAAATGATGTTGAAAGTGTCATAAGAAAATATCTTGATGAGTTAAAGGAAACTAGTAAAGAAGAAATATTAGCTTTGTTTAATGAAATAAATGAAGAATTCAATCAAAGTAAACAAGAACTTGAAAATATAAGTTCAGAAGAATTAGTAAGATTAAAAAAGGAAATAGAATTTTTGTTATATAAATGTTTACTTATAACTATAAAGAAATCAGGTGAATCATAAAATATTCAAGGCAACCTTGGATCTGTTATTTATTTTCATATACCTAAGTTACTGATAAATAAATTAATAACTATACTTGTACAATGAAAATGCATACATGTTTGATGGAGTTTATATATAGAATAATATCTATTTAAGTTAAACTTTTGTGTGTATCTATACTAGAAATCATATACATTTTTGTGAAGCAGGCATTTGAAATTGAGCTGCTGAAAGTTATTAATGGGAGCTCGTTCCGTTTATTGCTTGTCACGAACTTGTTTCGGGAACATGCAGAAATGGATGCGAGCTCCCATTTAGAACTTTCCAGCGAAAATTTCATAAGTACTGTGGAATAAAAATGCATGTGATTTCGGTAAGTTACCACACAAGTCTAAAACAAAAGTTGTTTATATATAATTTTAGATTTGTTCTAGAGATAATTCCGCACGTTGAAGATTTTACCATCTTTTATGTAAACTCTAGGTATTCTGTATTTAAGCATGCAAAGTATTTCATAATTAATTGTTCCCATAATTTCTGCAAAATCGTCTGCATTGAATTTTAGATTTTCTTGTTCACCAAGAATTATTACTTCATCTCCAACTTTCACATTCTCTCCAATATCAGTAATATCTATCATACATTGGTCCATGCATATTCTGCCGACAATAGGAGCAAATTTTCCATTTATAATAACTTTGGCCTTTTTAGCTAATAATCTAGAATATCCATCTGCATAACCTATAGGCAGGGTAGCTATTAAACTTTTTCTTTCAGTTCTAAAGGTATTTCCATAACTTACATACATTCCTTCATCCATTTCTTGAACACGAGTTATTGTTGCTTTTAGTGTTAAAGCTGGTTTTAAAGAAAGATTTCCTTTTTTTACTTCATTAGATGGATAATAGCCATAAAGGATAATTCCAGCTCTTACTGCATCTAGGTAGGTTTCAGGCATATCCATTATTGCACCACTGTTTGATACATGCTTTAAAGGAATATCTATTCCAGCTTTTGCAAGCATTTTATTAAAATTTATGAATTTATTAAATTGCTCATGCGTATAGTCTTTATTTTCTTCATCAGAAGTGGAAAAATGTGTGAATATTCCAAGAACGTCTAAACCTTCAAGGGTGCATATTTCCACAACTGCAGCTAGTGCTTTTTCAGTTGGGAGAAATCCAATTCGTCCCATACCAGTGTCTAGAGCAATATGAATTTTAGCTTTTTTATTAAGGCTTAAAGCTTTTTTCGATAATTTCTTTGCATAATCTAAATCATAAACTGTCTGTTCTAAATCATATTTTATTAATTCTTCGCCTAAATATAATGGTGTATAACCAAGTATCATAATAGGAGCTTTAATGTTATGATTTCTAAGTTCAATTCCCTCAGTTAATACGGCAACAGCAAGTCTGGATGCTCCGTTCTCGAGTAAGGTCGGAACTACGTCTAAACATCCATGTCCATAGCAGTCAGCTTTAACAACTGCAATTACATCTTTATTCTTAACTAAATTCTTTATATTTTTCATATTATAAGCAATTGCATTTAAATTTATTTCTGCATACACAGGTCTAAGTATTTTTTCCATTTATCTAACCTCTTAATTATTCAAATTCTATTTATTTAAATTCATGTATTTAAAATATACGAATGACAATAAATTTTCCAATATATACATTGTAATAAAGCTATAGCGAAAAAAAAAGAACCACTAATATTAGAATTTGTATATGTGGTGGTTTTTACTCTAGTTGTAATATTCTCAAATCTGTAAAGAGATAATACAGATTTGAAAAAACTACATTTTTATAAAAATAGGTGCGACAGTTTTGTGGGTTTTTATGTAATAAATGTTAAAAAATAAAGGAGAAAATGATTTCATGTAGAATATTAAATAAATGTGATTTAATGAATAAAACCTTATTAGAATTAGAAAACAAGCATATGAAATACAAAATGAATAACGTTTTAGATGATATAGATAGATGAACTTTGATGGAAATCATGACTTGTTAGAGTCTTGATATAAAGGGGTATATGCCTAATTTTGCAATATGGGAAGGTGAAAAATAATGCTAAATCAAGATGAAAAGAAAAAATTGGATGATATTTTAATTTCTAATGATTTTAACAAAGCATCAATTATTACTATTATGCAGGAAGTCCAAAAAGAATATCGATATCTTCCAGAGGAGGTGCTGTGCTATGTTGCAGAAAAGCTTAAGATTAGTGAAGCTAAAGTATATAGTGTAGCAACTTTTTATGAAAACTTTTCTTTAGAACCAAAAGGAAAATATGTAGTGAAAATTTGTAATGGAACAGCGTGTCATGTGAGAAAGTCAGCACCAATATTAAATGAATTTAGAAATGAATTAGGGCTTTCAGAGACTAAGGTTACAACAGATGATATGAATTTTACAGTAGAGACTGTATCGTGTCTTGGGGCATGCGGTCTAGCTCCAGTTTGCACAGTGAATGACGTAGTATATCCATCAATGACACCAGAGAAGGCAAAGCATATAATAAAGCAATTAAAGGAGGAGATAGCTAATGAAAATTAAAACAAGAGAAGAATTAAATACTGTAACATCACAGTTTAAATTATCATTAGACAGCCAGTATAAACAGATATTAGTATGTGCAGGAACTGGATGTGTAGCAGGTGGTTCATTAGATATTTACAAAAGATTGCGTGAAATAATAGAAGAAAAGGGACTTAAAGTTACTTTGGAGTTGCAAGAAGAACCACATGGTGACATGATAGGTTTAAAGAAAAGCGGATGTCATGGATTTTGCGAAATGGGACCATTACTAAGAATTGAACCAATGGGATGGCTATATATAAAGGTAAAAATAGATGATTGTGAAGAAATTATTGAAAAAAGTATTATTTCAGATGAAGTTGTAGAGAGGTTAACCTATAAAGAAGGTGATAAATGCTATAGTAAACAGGAGGAAATTCCATTTTATGAAAAGCAGACTCGTGTGGCGTTAGAAAATTGCGGGCATATTAATGCAGAGTCAATTGAGGAATATTTAGCTGTTGGCGGATATAGTGCTACGGCTAAAGCTCTTTTTGACATGACTTCAGAAGAGATAGTGAAGGAAATATCAGAATCTTATCTTAGAGGAAGAGGTGGGGGAGGATTTATTACAGGTAAGAAATGGGAGCAGGTATTAAAGCAGACTGAGAGCGAAAAGTATATAGTATGTAATGGCGATGAAGGTGACCCAGGTGCATTTATGGATAGAAGCATGATGGAAGGTAATCCACATGGAGTGATTGAAGGGATGATAATAGCAGGTATTGCGGCTAAGGCACATCATGGATACATTTATGTTCGTGCAGAATATCCACTTGCAGTTAAAAGGTTACGAATAGCTATAGATCAAGCTATGGAAAAAGGGCTTTTAGGTGAAAATATCTTAAATTCCGGGTTCGATTTTGATTTGCATATAAATCAAGGAGCAGGAGCATTTGTATGTGGTGAGGGTAGTGCGTTAACAGCCTCAATTGAAGGAAGTCGTGGTATGCCAAGAGTAAAGCCACCAAGAACTGTAGAACAAGGTCTGTTTGGAAAGCCAACAGTACTTAATAATGTTGAAACATTTTGTAATGTTCCACAGATAATTAATAAAGGCGCTGAGTGGTACAAGACTATGGGGACAGAAAACAACTATGGAACTAAAGCTTTTGCCCTTACTGGAAACGTTAATAACACGGGTCTTATAGAAGTACCAATGGGAACAACTTTAAGAAAGGTAATCTTTGATATTGGTGGGGGAGTAAAGGATGGAGAATTCAAGGCAGTGCAGATTGGTGGTCCATCTGGCGGATGTCTTTGTCTTCATGCAAACCATCTTGATTTACCTTTAGATTTTGATTCCTTAAAGAAAGTTGGTGCTATGATTGGCAGCGGTGGCTTAGTTGTTATGAATGATAAAAATTGCATGGTAGAGATGGCACGTTTCTTTATGAAATTTACTCAAAATGAATCCTGCGGTAAATGTATACCATGTAGAGAGGGTACAAAGAGAATGTTAGAATTACTCAATGAAATAGTAGAAGGCAGGGGAACATTAGAACATATTGATATGTTAGAGGAATTATGCGAGACAATTTCTGACACTGCACTTTGTGGACTTGGAAAGAGTGCAGCATTCCCTGTTAGGAGTACTTTAAAGTACTTTAGGGATGAATATATTGCTCATGTTGTAGATAAGAAATGCCCTGGCGGAGTGTGTAAAGCATTAATGTCCTATGAAATTGACAAAGAGAAATGTAGAGGATGTTCAAAATGTGCTAGGATGTGCCCGGTACAAGCCATTTCTGGAGAGATAAAGAGCCCTTATACCATTGATAAATCAAAATGTATTAAGTGTGGCAGTTGTATAGAGGGGTGTGCTTTTAAAGCAATTCAAATAGTTTAAGCATATCTTTATATATTAATTTCCTTCACGCTTTTTTAGTAATGAGAAATATATAATAACAGAAAGGATGATAAGAACTATGTCAAAATATATGGTAATTGATGGTGAAAGGGTAGAGTTTGATAATGAAAAAAATATTCTGGATTTAGTAAAGAAGGCAGGCATTGATTTACCAACGCTTTGCTACTATTCAGATTTATCAATTTATGGGGCGTGCAGAATGTGCGTTGTTGAAGATGAAAGAGGCAGTATTATAGCCTCTTGTTCAACTCCACCAAAGGACAAGATGATAATTAAAACTAATACACCTAAGCTTCATAAGCATAGAAAGATGATTTTAGAATTATTGCTTGCAGCTCACTGTAGAGATTGTACTGTATGTGAGAAGAATGGTAAATGTAAACTTCAAAGATTAGCATTACGCTTTGGTATTACAAACATTCGTTTCAAGAGTAGTGAGGTAAAAGCAGAAATAGATACATCATCAAAAGCGATTGTTCGTGATCCAAGCAAGTGCATTTTATGTGGTGATTGCGTTAGAATGTGCAATGAAATACAAAATGTGGGTGCAATTGATTTTGCACATAGAGGTTCCGATATGGTAGTAAGTCCAGCCTTCGGGAAAAATTTAAGTGAAACAAATTGTGTGAACTGTGGACAATGTGCAACTGTATGTCCTACAGGCGCAATTATAATTAATAGTGATGTTAAGAATGTTTGGAAAGCTATATATAATCCTAAACAGAGAGTGGTTGCACAAGTTGCACCAGCAGTGAGAGTAGCTTTAGGCGAAGAATTTGGGATGAGATTAGGTAAAAATGTAATGGGAAAAATTGTTGCGGCTATGAGAAGGCTAGGCTTCGATGATATTTATGACACTTCTTTAAGTGCAGATCTTACTGTTATTGAAGAATCTAAGGAATTTTTAGGAAAGTTAGAATCAGGTGATAATAAACTTCCTTTATTTACTTCTTGTTGTCCAGCTTGGGTTAGATATGCGGAAACAAAGCATCCAGAATTATTACCGTATGTATCCAGCTGTAAATCTCCGATGCAGATGTTTGGTACTATTATTAAGGAATATTTTAAGGAGAAAGATGTAGAGGAAGATAAGGAGACTATATCTGTAGCAGTTATGCCTTGCACTGCTAAGAAAGCAGAAGCGGTTAGAGACGAATTTATAAGAAATGGAATTCAAGATGTCGATTATGTAATAACAACAACAGAATTAAGTGCCATGATTAAAGAAATTGGCATTAAGTTTGATGAAGTGGAAGCAGAATCTTTAGATGTGCCATTTTCTCTATATTCAGGTGCTGGTGCAATATTTGGGGTTACTGGTGGAGTGACAGAAGCAGTTATTCGCAATGTTGTTAGTGATAAAACTTCCAAAGCTTTAAACGAAATAGAATTTATAGGAGTTCGTGGTATGGAAGGCGTAAAAGTTTGCGAGCTTTCTGTAGGAGAGAGAAAGCTTCGTATCGGAATTGCAAGTGGACTCAATAATATAGAAGGTTTGATTGAAAAAATAGAAAATGGAGAAGAGAAGTTTGATTTTATAGAAGTTATGGCATGTCCAGGCGGATGCATATGTGGAGCAGGACAACCATTCATTCTAGGTGAAGATAAGATTCAAAGAGCAAGAGGATTATATAAAGTGGATAAGGTAGCTCAAATTAAGAGAAGTGAAGAAAATCCTATAGTTAAATCATTATATAAAGGGTTGCTAAAAGAGCGATCAAAAGAGCTATTGCATGTTCATTATATAAATGATATGCAATAGGTAAGAAAAAATTCTATGCAAACTAAAGATACCTGATTTTCTGGAAATTAAAGATGGCAATGTAGTAATTTATTGTTTCATAAAGAAAAGTTATACTTCAATTCAGTAGCTAAAGAAGTATAACTTTTTTTATTTATCTTTAATCGTATATAAGCATTTCAGTTGTGGCTCATAAAAATTTTTAAAATACAAGTATATTTTGTTATTTAAGCTTAAATATCACAAAAATTGACAGTGAGTAAAAAAAGAACTATACTTGTAATTATATAGGTATTTATGTAAAAGAATGTATCTTTAGCGATTATACTTATATATAAACTGTTGCAATATTATTAATATTAAAGAGTTATTTAGGGTAAAGGGGAGTAAAAATTATGAAGAGGATATTAATTGTTGATGATGCTGGATTTATGCGCCTAGCATTAAAAGACATGCTAAAGAAAAATGGGTATGATGTACTAGGGGAAGCTGAAAATGGAGCTAGAGCTATTGAATTATATAAGGAATTGCAGCCTGATATAGTCACAATGGATATAACGATGCCGGTGATGGATGGAATAGAAGCTTTAACCAAAATAAAAGAATTAGATTCTAAGGCAATTGTAATTGTGGTAAGTGCTATGGGACAGGAAGAGAAAATCAAAGAAGCAATTTTTGCAGGTGCGAAAGGATTTATAATAAAGCCTTTTGAAGAGGAGTATCTTCTAAAAACATTAAGTAAATTTTAATCGAGAAATTTAATAATATTAATCGTATTTTAAACTTATCAATTTTAATGTTGATGAGTTTTTTATATTAGTATTATTAGTGATGAGGAATAATTAAGTGAAAAAATTGTAGTTAGGAATGTGAAGGGAATATGATTTTATTTTGTGTGATTATAGGAATAATAGTGCTAATAACTTTGTATTTAGATGTTGCCCAAAGGATGAAAATGAATATAGTAGTTTTAAGTCTATTTTTAGGAGGTATTCCACATTTAGTTTTAGTTATAGAGTATCTTATACAATATTTAACTAAAAAACAAATATCACAAGTGTATCAAGGAATATTTTTGTTGGAACTTATGATATTAACAGCTTATATATGGATAAGGATTAATGTTGCTCCATTTTATTATAATAAACAAACTGTAAAACATAGATTGAGAATATTAATGGGGGGCAGACAACTTATTTTGTATGGATTATATGCAACATATATTCAAAGCATAATCTATAGTTTTTTTTATGAAAATGCATTAAATAAATTAAAGCTTTTAAACTACACATATATATGGGATAGTATTATTTCAATAATACTCATATTAATATTAATAGTTAATGGAATACTACGTATTATATGTACATCGAAGCGACTTAACATTATAAAGAGAATAATAGTCATTGGAGCTATATGGATTCCAATCATAAATATTTTTATTATGATTTACTTATGCAATATTGCTAAACTTGAATATGAGCATGAATGTTATAAAGTTGATCTTGATAAAACACGGATTGATTCAGAAATATGTAAAACTAAATATCCACTTGTTTTAATTCATGGAGTGGGATTTAGAGATTTTAAATACATTAACTATTGGGGAAGAATACCAAAGGCACTTATAAGACAAGGAGCTACTATTTATTATGGAAATCAAGAAGCTTTTGGAACGGTTGAATATAATGCTAATGATATTAGAAATAAAATTTTTCAAGTTATCGATGAAACAGGCTGTAAAAAGGTCAATATTATAGCTCATTCAAAAGGCGGACTAGATGCACGATACATGGCTAGTAAATTGGGAATGGGAAAATATATTGCTTCAATTACAATGATATCATCACCACATAGAGGCGTAAGATTTGTTGATATTGCTTGTCATATGCCTGATGGTATATATAGATTTATTGCACGAGCATTCAATAAATATTTTAGACTTATTGGAGATAAAAATCCTGATTTTTATACCGCAACTAGACAGTTCTCAACTTATAGCAGTAGAAAATTCAACGAAGAAATTATTGATGTAGAAGGGATATATTATCAAAGTTATGCATCTGTAATGAAAAATATGTTTAGCGATTACATATTAACTATTCCATACATTCTTGTAAATCTGACAGAAGGTAGGAATGATGGATTAGTTTCTATTACGTCTGCAAAATGGGGTGATTTTAAAGGAGTGCTTTCAAATAAGTATTATAGGGGAATTTCTCATGGAGATATAATAGATTTAAGGAGAGATGATTATAAAGGATTTGATGTAGTAGAAAAATATGTAGAGATAATATCAGCACTTAAGAATAAGGGATATTAAAAATACATTTACAATAGGAAAATATTATTATATACTTTTCATTAGTGAAAATATTACTAGGGGTGCCTTTAGGTACGATTAAAAAATAATAGACAATTATATAAATTAGCTATTATTTTTATTCATCTGGCTAAATGCTGAGAGAGTATACTATATACTTAACCCTTTGAACCTGATTTGGTTAGAACCAACGCAGGGAAGTGAGTTTAATTATGCTATTATTATGCGTAAAGAATAAGCTTTCTTCTTTTGTGGGAGAAAGCTTTTTTATTATTCATAAAAATATTTTTAAATTGTCTTGTAAATTAAACAAGGAGATGATAATATGCTTGAATTTAAAGATGTTACCTTCAAATATTCAGACGATGACTATAGGATTATAGAAGATCTATCATTCTCTTTAGAGAATGGAGAATTTATTTCGATTATAGGTACCAGTGGTAGTGGTAAAAGTACTATTTTCAGATTGATAAATGGGTTAGAAAAATTTGAAAGTGGAGAAATTTTAATAAATGGAACTTCAATAAAAAAGATAAAGAATTATAGTGCTTATATGCCTCAAAAAGATTTGCTTTTTCCATGGAGGACAATAGGGGAAAATCTCAGTCTGCCAATGGAATTACAAAAAATCAATAAAAGAGATAGAGAAAAAAAGGTGATTGAAATCCTTGAAGAGATTGGACTTTCAGAGTATAAAGACAAATTTCCAAAAGATCTATCAGGTGGGATGAGGCAAAGAATATCATTTGCAAGAACAATATTAACTGGTTCTGATTTATTGCTTTTAGATGAACCTTTTAGTGCGTTAGATTCTTTGACTAAAATTTCAATGCAGGAATGGCTTTTAGAGGAATGGGAACGACTTAATAAAACAATAGTGTTTATAACTCACGATGTTGAGGAAGCAATTTTTCTATCAAAGTCAATATTTGTAGTTAATGATAAACCGATAACTCAGCTAGAGAAAATAGAAATTCCTCTGGAATATCCACGGAATAGAAGTATGCTTCAGAGGACTGAAATAGTTAATTTAAAAGAAAGCCTTATAAGCAGACTTAGACAGAAGGTGAAATTATGAAAAAAAATTTGCCTGCAATTATATTAACAACAATACTTTTAGTGCTTTGGCAAGTTATAGCAATGATAATAAATGCTCATTACATATTACCATCACCAACGCAAATTTTAGTGAAGTTATGGGAACTTAAGGAACCGTTATTTTTAGTACATCTGCCAGCAACTATGGGAGTAACGATATTAGGACTAGCTATTTCAATTATTTTAGGATTAGCACTTGCTATATTTATGGATATGAGTGAAAAAGTGGAGAATGCTTTATATCCAGTTGTAATAGCATCTCAAACTATACCAACTACAGCTATTGCACCACTTTTCGTACTTTGGTTTGGGTATAGTATATGGAGTAAGGTCTTGGTGACAATACTAATAACTTTTTTCCCAATAGCAATAGCTGTTCATGATGGGTTTAAAGCCACAAAAAGAGAAATGGAAGAACTTTTAATAACTTATGGTGCAAACAGAAAAGACATTTTTATAAAACTTAAAATTCCAACTGCACTTCCATATTTCTTTTCGGCAATTAAAATGGCAGTGCCACTTAGTATAATAGGTGCAGCAATAGCCGAATGGCTTGGAGCACAAAGTGGACTTGGATATTTTAGTAAAAGAATGATGACTCAGTTAGACGGTGCGGGAGTGTTTGCACCAATTGTATTGCTATCACTTATTGCAATTATCATAGTTGCAATTGTAAATATAATAGAGAAAAAGGTAATCAAATGGAGGAAGGAGATTTAATTAATGAACAAAAGAATTTTAGCATTTGCAATGTCATGTTTAGTGATTTTTGCAATGGTCGGCTGTAATAAAGCAGCCAATCAATCAGAAGGAAGTAAAGGTAAAGATCTTGAAGAGGTAAACGTTGTTTTGGATTGGTATCCAAATGCGGTTCATGGATTCATTTATGAAGCTATTGAGAAGGGGTATTATGAACAAGAAGGATTAAAGGTAAATATAGAGTTCCCTTCAAATACCAACGATGCTATATCACTTACTGCAGCAGGAAAGGCTGATTTAGGAATTTATTATCTTCAAGATGTAGCAATGGCAAGAGGAAATGAAAATATTCCTGTAAAATCTGTAGGGGCAATTGTTCAGTCACCACTAAGCATAGTACTTTCATTAAAAGATAAGAATATAAAGAGTCCTAAAGATCTTGTAGGAAAAAAAGTAGGATATGGTGGAACAGCACTTTCTGAATCTATTATTTCAACAATGCTTGAAAATGTTGGTGAGAAAAAGGATTCAGCACAAACTGTTGATGTAGGTTTTGATCTAATGAGTTCTATGACAACAGGAAATGTGGATGCAACAATAGGCTGCTTTATAAATCATGAGGTTCCAGCGCTAGAAGAACAAGGATATGATCTTAACTATTTCTCTCCAACTGATTATGGAGTTCCTAATTACTATGAACTTATTTTCGTTGCAGGAGAAGATAATTTAAATAAGAATTCAGATAAAATAGCAAGATTTCTAAGAGCTTCTAAAAAGGGTTTTGAAGATATGAAAGCTAATCCAGATGAAGCATTAAATATATTAATGAAAAATCAAAATGCAGAAAACTTTCCACTTAGTGAAAATGTTGAGAAGAAGAGCTTCAACACTTTAATTC
>JAEZKY010000173.1 GCA_023435985.1 Bacillota bacterium
GTGATATTGTTATTTCAGATGTTGGTGCTCATAAAATGTGGATTGCAAGGCACTATAATTGTTATGAACCAAATACATGCATTATTTCAAATGGTTTTGCTACGATGGGAATTGGTCTCCCTGGTGCAGTTGCGGCAAAATTAATAAATCCAGATAAGAAAGTATTAGCTATAGTTGGTGATGGTGGATTCATGATGAATAATCAGGAGTTAGAAACAGCATTACGTATTGGAACACCAATTGTAGTTTTAATATTTAATGATAGCAATTATGGTTTGATAAAATGGAAACAAGAAGATCAATACGGCAAGAGCTGCTATATAGATTTTTCAAATCCTGATTTTGTGAAATTTGCTGAAAGTATGTATGCAAAGGGTTATCGTGTGGAAAAGGCAGAAGATTTAATTCCAACATTGGAAGAAGCATTTAAACAACATGTGCCAGTAGTTATTGATTGCCAAGTTGATTATAGAGAAAATGTAAAATTAACAAATCATTTAATAGAAGTCTATGAAAATCTTTAATGTTTATGTTAAAATTGAGAAGTTATTAGACGTATTGACTTAGTAAAAAACAATTACTAAAATATGGTGATAAAAAAGAAGAATTAAATGAATTTATTCATAGTGTTATTACAAAGCAAAGACGTTTAATGGCAAATAATTATGTAGAATTAACTGAAGTAACAGTATATGAAATATATAAATCATTATATTAGGGAATGAAAAAAATGCTATATTATTGATTTAGTATTTCAGATGTAACTAAGTTATAAATAGGGTTAAAGTATGGTGAATTTTCTTAATTTAGAGTATTTTTTAGTGGTGGCAGAGGAACTGAATTTCACTAAAGCAGCAAAAAAGTTATTTATTTCTCAGCAATCATTGAGTTGTCATATTTCAAAGTTGGAAAATGACTTAGAAGTAGAACTCTTTAATCGAACAGTTCCATTAACATTAACGCCTGCAGGGAAGAGTTTGGTTAAAAATGCTACAAAAATGTTAGATTTAAAGAAACAATCTGTAAAAGAATTGGTAGATATCAAAGACTTTAAACGAGGAGATTTATATATAGGTATATCTCATACAAGAGGAAGAGCTTTTTTACCTGAGATATTACCGTTATATAATGAAAAATTTCCTAGTATTAATCTGCATTTGTTTGAAGGAAATTCAAAGGAATTAGATGCAGCATTATTTCGTGGCGATGTAGATTTAATAGTTGGAATGTTACCATTTAATGTTGAGAATGTAGAATGTGTATCGCTTTGTAATGAAGAGATTCTTATGATTGTTCCGGATAATATATTAGCTAAATACTTTCCTGATAGTTATGGGGTAATAAAACGAAAACTTGAAAAAGAGGTTGACATTGAATTATTAAAAAATTGTCCGTTCTTAATGGTTAACGCAAAAAATAGCGTTAGAATTGTTGCAGATGAAATGTTCAAGGAAAAGCAGATAAAGCCTAATATTCTCTTGGAGACAGAGAGTATAGAAACTGTGTTAGCACTTTCAGTAAAAGGAATGGGGATTACTTTTTATCCTAAAACTTTAATGGATAATAAAAATTTGGTGTTCGATAAGAAAGCTTTGTTTGGTGTTAGTATTTATCAATTACAATATAAGAAGACACATGGCACACTTGCTATCGGTTATCAGAAAAATAGATATATATCACAAGCAGCAAAGGAATTTATTAAAATCGCGAAGGAAAAATATAATAAGATTACTTAAGTACATAAACATAAAAAAAGGTGAATAATAAAATTGTATTAAGTTTGTGCATCTTACATGTGGATTTTTATAAGAAGGAATAATAACTAAGGTGCTTTCGACAATGTACGAGAAACAAAGCAAATCGTTTAATTTATTAGATGGGGGAAATACATATGATGCGATGGTTCAATAACTCTAAAATGATGACTAAGTTAATTTCATTAGTTATATTTTTATCTATGTTTATAGGAATTGTAGGGGGAATAGGAATATATAATATGGATAAGATAAAGTCAAATTCAATGGGAATGCATGATATTAATCTTAAATCAGTGGAACAACTCAATAGCATAGAACAAAATTATCTTAATATTAGAGCAACATTATTAAAAATGACTTACAAGGAAAAAATAGAAAAAAGTGAATTAGACGGACTAATAAAAGATTTTAAGGATTCAACTAAAAAAGCTAATGACCTTTTAGTAAATTATGAGGATAATTTTTCAACAGATAAAGAAAATGCTGATTTAAATCAAATAGAAAATCTATCAAAAGAATATTTAGGTATAGGAGAAAAGGTGTCTAATGCAGTTATGGCTGGAGATTATCAAACTGCTCAAAAACAACTTTCAGGAATGTCTTCTACTAGAACAAGTCTTTTTCAGGCACTTGATGAAATAATAAATACTGATATGGATGAGGCAGACACAGCATCTAAGAATAACTTGATAGCATATAATGGTTCTAAAATGATGGTACTTGGAATCACAATATTAGGATTAGCTATAGCTATAATCCTTGGAGTTTTAATATCATTAGCCACTTCAAAGTCACTAAAGAAAATTATTAGTTTTTCTAATGCACTAGGTGAAGGAGATCTAACTAAGAATGTTGATATCAATTCCGAAGATGAGTTTGGTGAAGTTGCTAATTATTTGAATAAAGCAAAAGATAATATGAAGGCGCTTATAACAGATATAATTAATAATGCTAGTGATATTAGTGATGCCAGTGAGCAATTATCAGCTACATCAGAAGAAGTTTCTTCAAAGATGATATTAGTCAATGAATCTACCGAACAAATAGCTATGGGAATTCAAGATTTAAGCGCTACAACTCAGGAAGTTAGTGCATCAGCAGAGGAAATAGGAAATACAATAAATGAATTAACTAAGAAAGCAAATATTAGTTTTAAGTCTGCAATTGAAATTAAAGAAAGAGCTATTAAGATAAAAGATAAAGCAAATGGTAATATAGAACAAGGAAACACGATATATGAAGAAAATCGCAAAAGCATTTTGAAAGCAATAGAAGATGGAAAAATAGTTCACAATGTTAAGCTTATGGCAGATTCAATTGGAGAGATAGCAGAGCAAATCAATTTGCTTTCATTAAATGCGGCTATTGAAGCTGCAAGAGCAGGAGAAGCTGGAAAAGGTTTTGCTGTAGTTGCAGAAGAAGTAAGAGCTCTTGCAGAACAATCTTCAGATGCTGTAATTAATATTCAAGGGATGGTTTATAAGGTTCAAGAAGCTTTTGATAATTTATCTCAAAGTGGTCGGGAAGTTTTGAAGTATCTTGAAAATGATGTTAGGCCAAGTTATGAATTATTAAAAGAAACAGGAGTTCAATATGAAAAAGATGCGGAATTCGTTAATGATATAGCAAGTGATATAGCAAATTCATCCGAACAGATGAGTGAAGTTATAAAACAAATTAATAGTGCATTAGAGGGATTAGCATCAACATCAGTTGAATCGGCTAATAATTCTGAAGAGATATTAGTTAGTATAAATGAAACAGCTCATGCAGTTTCAGAAGTGGCAAAATCAGCTCAAAGTCAAGCAGAAATATCCCAAGTATTAACTGGGCTAGCACAAAAATTTAAGGTTCAATAGCCATTTATCTATAGAAACAGTAGATAATATTGCATAAATGTGAGATTATCTACTGTTTTTTATGAAATACAAAAGTTGAATTATATAAGGATGTATTAATTTAAATAGAACATAATTTTAAAGATGGAGGGAAAATATATGTTGTTAATAATAGTTTTCCAATTAAAATTGTGATAAAATATCAATTGCGAATTGACTAATTATTTTATATTAATACAAAAACTACAAAAATAATATATGGAGAAGCAAAATGAGCAGAATAAAAGTATATACAGTTAATGAAATTGCAATGGAAATTAGTAGCTTAGCAGTTCAAGCTATGATATATGAAGTTTCCTGTTATCCATCACCTGGATTGGTATCGCCAGTATCTTGCGGTGCTCATAAGGATATGGATTTTTTTACATTTATTGATAGTACATCAGTATTGAGTAAATATTTAACACTTTTTGTTCAAGAGGGATTTTCTGATAAGTCTTATAAAGAAATATTTGATTCTATAAGAAAGATGGGAATAATAGCTGAAAAAGATATGTTTGTTAAAACTAATGGGATAAATACTCATAAAGGGATGCTGTTTCTAATGGGGATTTCATGTGCAGCTATAGGAAAGGCAATCTATGAGAAGAAAAGTTTTAAATACATACAAAGTATTATAAAAGAAATGACTGCAGGAATAGTGGCAAAAGAGCTTTTACAATTAAAGGAGACAGATGCACATAGTCATGGTGAAAAATTATTTTTAAAATATAAAGCTGAAGGTGTAAGAGGTGAAGTAGAAAGAGGTATTCCAACAGTTTTTCAATTTGCATTGGATTTTTATAAAAAGAATTTAGAATTAAGTACTAATGATAGAATGGTTCACACACTTATTGGAATAATGCAAATTTGTAATGATTCTACTCTAATTCATAGGCATTCAGTTGAAATATTAGAAGAAGTAAAAGAAACAGCACGGGAAATAATAGCAATGGGAGGGATGCAAACTAATAAAGGAAGAGAGAAGATAGAGAATTTGTGTACAGAATTTATAAAAAGAAACATAAGTCCTGGTGGGAGTGCAGATTTATTAGGAATAACAGTGTTTTTGAGTCTTGTAGAAGAATATATGAAAGATATAAAAATATAAGTATCATATAGAAAATAATAGTTTTTGATAAAGTTGTAGCAATAACAATATAAAAGTTGTAGTATTTATATAAGATAAGTAAAAAATTATATATAAGATTTAAGGAAGTGAACATATGGAGCAAATATTTCAAAAGATAGAAAGCACTGATTTAAGACCTATCAGGGAAATAGTACTTGAGAGGCTTAGGAAGGCAATTATGAATGGAAGTTTTCAACCTGGTGATAGATTGGTTGAAACATCTATAGCTGAGGGAATGGGAGTAAGTAGAACTCCTGTTAGAGAAGCTTTTAGACAATTGGAAATTGAAGGATTAGCAGAAAATGTGCCAAGAAGAGGTACTATTGTTAAAGGAATTTCAAAAACAGATATTTTAGAAATATATGAGATAAGAGAAGTTCTAGAAGGATTAGTATTTAGATTAGCATGTACTAATATTTCTGAATCAGAGCTATTGGATCTGAAGGAAAAAATATCCAAAATGGAACAATGTATTGATAATAATGATATTAAAGAATATTGGAGATTGCATGGAGAATTCCATGATGTCATACTGTATTGGAGCAAAAACAATAGACTTATAGATCAAATGAAACAGATTTACGAGTATTTATCAAAATTAAGAAATTTTACTCTAGTTATGAATAAAAGAAGGAAAGTAGCTATGGAAGAACATAAGGCACTTATAAAAGCTTTTGAAAAAAAAGATGAAATATTAGCTGAACAAATAGGTAGAGAGCATACAATAAATGCTAAGAAGTTTCTTTCAAAAGAGATTCATTTGTTTTAGGTATAAATGTATGCAGGTATACATTAGAAGAGCTGAATGCTGACGTATACCTGTGACAAAAGTAGAAATGAATAAACTTTTGTCAGTTTTTTTTGTAAAAACGATTGCAAGTTATAAAAATATATAATATAATAAGTTCATACAAAACATACTTTATTCACAACAAATTGTATACAGGTATACAAATAAAAATAAATGAAAAATTAATCCTATCTCTTTTTTCGTTTAAAACAAATTGTATACAGGTATACAATTTAAGACGAATATAAATATTATAATCATGAATTTAAATATTAGTGAACTATATCAATATCTTGAAAAGAAGAAATGTGATATGTGCAGAAACTTATTCTGATATAAAGGAAGTGATAATATAGAATATCTTAATTTAGAAGAAGTAATTATTGAAGGTAAGGATTATAGAAAGCTGAATGAGGTAAAAACATTCCTTGAAAAACAGGATTTAAGATTTGATGATAATATAGAGTATACAATAGCTTTATATGATGAAGATAAAATAATCTCAACTGGTTCATTTGAGGATAAAGTTCTAAAGTGTATAGCCGTAGATGAAAATTACAAAGGAATGGGCATTTCAAATAAAATTGTATCCGATTTAATTAATGAACAATATAGAAGAGGGAATAATCATTTATTTGTTTACACAAAACCAAGCAATTATAAAATGTTTAAAGACTTTGGTTTTTATAAAATTGAAGAAATCCCCAATAGAGTTATATTACTAGAAAACGATTCCGATGGAATAAGCAATTTTTTAAATAGGATTCATGAGAAAAAAGTTGATGGAAAAGTAATTTCATCTGTAGTTGTAAATTGCAATCCTTTTACATTAGGACATAGACATTTGATAGAAAAAGCATCGGAAGAAAGTGACGTTGTTCATGTTTTTGTAGTTTCAGAAGATAGATCAGTTTTCACAGCGAAGGTGAGGTATAAACTAGTTCAAGAAGGGTTAAAACATTTAAAAAATGTAGTAATCCATGAAGGGGAAGAGTATATAATTTCAAGTGCAACTTTTCCATCATACTTTATAAAAAAATTAGATGAAGCAGTTAAAATACATACATTATTAGATATAAAAATTTTTGTTGATTATATAGTGCCAACATTAGGAATTAATAGAAGATATGTAGGAGAAGAACCTACATGCAAAGTTACTAAAGAATATAACGATACTATGAAAGAAATATTGCCTGATTATAATGTTAATGTTATTGAAGTTCCAAGGATGAGTATTGGAAATGATATAACAAGTGCATCAAGAGTTAGAAAATTAATAAAAGAAAATAAGTTGTTAGAAGTGAAAAAATTAATTCCTGAGTCAACTTATAAGTTTCTAATGTCACCAGAAGCTAAGGCAATAATTAATAAGCTTTAAAATTTATTAATTTTAAATAATAATAATTGAATACAGGAGGAAGAGTTATGGAAATAAGAAATACTGCTATGGCAGGAACTCTTGAATCAAGTGATATTACAATAGTAATAGAACCAAATCCAAAGAAAGAAATATCAATAAAATTAACAAGCTCAGTAGAAAAACAATTTGGTGAACAAATTAAGAAAGTTATAATTGATACACTGAATGAGCTGAAAATAGAAAGCGCTATTGTTTGTGCTAATGATAAAGGGGCATTGGATTGTGTTATTAAAGCAAGAGTAGAGACTGCAGCCCTAAGAGCAGCAGAAGAAACTAACTTCAACTGGGGAGGCGGAAAATAATGTACAAGTTAAGAAGAACAATGATG
>JAEZKY010000357.1 GCA_023435985.1 Bacillota bacterium
TTATTATTGTAAATAAGATTGGTACATTCATAAAATCCCTTTTGTTTAAGATATTTAAATCTAATAATAATATCCTTAAATACAATTTTATTGTCATTTCCTCTATTTAAAAGTAGAGGTAATACCATGAAATTCAGTTTAAGAATAAATTAATACTTTATTATAAAATATAATATACATATGAAATTATTAAACTAAAATAATATAAATCATATAGTTTTGTATTAAACAAGTAACTTAAAAATAATAATTTCAAATTATAACAAAAAATAAAACAAATAATCTGCTAAATAATCCAATTAGGTAAAAATAACAATAATTCCCTAAAACAAATAATATACAAAACTATTTTGATAAATTAAAATTTATATCCATAAAATATATTTTAAGTAAGTTTTCCATATCTCTTTATTAAATCAATAATTCTTATTAAGTAATAAATAGGAAATAAATATATAGGTAATGATCTACTTTTTAATATATTAGGTGTAGGAATTAGCATAAGATTAACAAAATCTTTAATTTCATTTCTAAAATTTTCTCTGATTTTAATACGTAAAACAATTTTATCTATTAATCCTAGTTTATTCTTATCCTTAAAGAAATATCTTTTTTTAATCAACATTGATACTTTTTTAATAGACTGATCTAGGTTCAATTCATCTTGAACAACTAGTGGAAGCTCTAATCCCAACAAATCATTAGCTAAAAAAAGATTAATGAGTAAAATTCGTTTAATACCTAATTTACTTGAATCAACAATTAAATCATGCCAATTAATAGAGTATTTTCCAATTAATCCTGAAATATCACATAGCCACGTTAAATTTGACCAATAATGTCCAGCATTGTGTATACATAACACTAAAAGTAAAAATTCCAAAGGAATACTAGAAAAAAGATATCCATTAACTTCAACATCAATATGCTCTTGATTAAATATCTGTTCCATATCTACTAAAAATGAAAAACTTGTAACTGAAAATTTCCATTTAATTTCAATATATACATCATTGCAACTTTTAAATTTGTACTCTCGTTGAAATTTAAAATACATAGTTTCTTGTAAAGAGTTTAATTGAAGGTGAATTTGGTATCCACTTGAAACAAGAATTTCTTTAGCTTTGACAATTTCTTCCTTTTCTATAAAAATATCAATATCACCAAATTCCCGCAGCCCAATATTCCCATAAGCCATAGAAGCCAAAACAGGCCCTTTATAAGGAACTGCAGTTATACCCTCAGATTCCAATAAATTAAGGACCTTAATAAGTTCTCCAGTCATCATTAAATTTTTACGGACGTTAGCATTAAAATAGTCCTTAAGATCAGCTAAAATAGTTTCAGGAACCATTTCAGGACAGATAGAATTAATGTTATGATACAAGAGAGGCACCAATCTATGTCTGGAAGCCAATTTCAATAGATAGTCCCAATCAATATCATTTTGAATTAAAAATAAAATTTTATCTCTAATTTCAGAATTCACATCTGTTCTAGCACAGCAAAGAAGAAGTTCATCCTCCACGCGCAGTTTTACAGTTTCGTATTTATGAGTTGCACTAAATATTGACATGGTTGTGACCTGTAGAACATAAGTTAACAGCAATTTATTTATTAAACTAGCTTATATTAGTTTATAAATCTATCACATCATTTTTCAGTGTTACCAAATATGTAAAGGATAATAAAAATGGCTAAAAAATTAAATTTCAATAAAAAAATTTTGATACCTATTATATTCGTTGCCGCTTTAATGCTGGCTGCAACTGGGGCTGTATTTTTAGCAGGGATGTCAGGTTTTGCAGTTAACACTACATCCAACAGCACGTGGGGAGAAAAACATATTTCTGTAGGTGCTATAAATGTTTTAAATAATAGTACTGAGAGTAGTTATGAACATAATGGCACTACATATTCCTATTTAATAGGTTATGTCCAAAATAACAATGAATATGATGCATTTAACGTTAAAATGAATGCAACTGCATATGATAAATATGGCAATATAGTTGCGATCAATGATACCGTCTTTCTAGAATCTAAAAATATTCCAGGAGGCAGTTCAACCCGTTTTTACGTTGAACTCCCTGATCCCAATAACAAAACCGTAAGAATAGATGTAAGTCTTGTTGATGCTAAAGCAGAGCTCTAAATATTCATTTTAATTTATTATATATCCAAAAAAAGATCAAACTTGTAATTTATATAATGATAAAAAATGCCCATTTTGTTTCTCTAGAAGATTATCCCATGTTCCAGATTCAATAATTTTTCCTTTTTCTATCAAATAGATAACATCTGCACTACGTATAGTGGATAAACGATGCGCTATAACAAGTATGGTAACATTTCCGTGGAGTTTTTCTATTGAATTCATTATCTTTTTCTCATTTTTAGAGTCTAAGTTGCTGGTGGCTTCATCAAGTATTAAAAGTGAAGGTTCACGAAGCAGAGCTCTAGCTAAAGCTAAACGTTGTCGCTCACCTCCAGATAATAAGACACCACGGTCACCAATTAAAGTGTCCAACCCTTCAGGAAGTTTTAAAACAAATTCATCTGCTGAAGCTAGTTTTAATACTTCCATAATCATAGTATCATCTGCCTGGGGATCTGCAAGAATTAAATTGTTTTTTATAGTATCATTAAATAGAAATGTATCCTGTGCAACATATCCTATTTGAGTTCTCCAGCTTGAGATATTATTTTGTTCTAATGGTTCATTATCTACAAATATATTGCCTCCATTTGGAGTTATAAGACCCATGACCATATCTGCAATTGTACTCTTACCTGCACCAGATAAACCCACAATAGCAGTAGTTTCGCCTGCTTTAATTCTTAAATTTAAATCATGAAGGCTGAAAGATTCATTTCCATTATCATAAGAAAATGAAACGTTTTCAAATTTTAATTCATCTGTTAATTTTATTTCATTAATTTCCAATTTCGGTTCTGCAGCTGATTTACACTCATTCTCCAAATTTATTACTGTTTCAAATGCGGGGATCATATTTATAAAATATTGATAATTTCTTTGAATAGTTGAAAAACGAGGAATCATTCTCACAAAAAGAAAAAGAAGAATGAGAAGCTCTGCTGTAGAAATTTGCATAACACTTATTAAAACAAATACTATGACACTTAAAACAACCACAGACCCCACATCAAAAAGAAATTTTACATCAGCATAACCTTTAATAGTCTCAATATATTTTCCTGCCACACTGTCTGCCACCTTTTTAAATGATTCAATATTCTTTTCTTCTATATTAAAACTTTTTATGGTTTTCATACCATCTAAATGCTGAATAGTGGATGAATACATGTTTTTAGAGGTATTAGATAATAATTCACCACTTTTCTGTGAGGAACTGGTTCTCTTTTTAAGTAAAAGTAGAAGAGCAATGCCCACTAAAAAAGTTAATCCAGTTATTAAACCTGACAATTTCAGTGCAAATATAAGATAAACAGCCAAAACAAGAATATTTGCAATTAAAGAAAGAAATTGGTAAGTTCCAACTCCTACTCTTTCAATTTCATATGTTAATGCGTGTGCAAAGTCAGATGATCTCTTTTTTGAAAAAAAAATCCAATTTGAGGTCGTAATTGCATTAAAAAGGCGCTTTCGTAGATATGCAGCAAATTCATACTGGATCTCAGAACTTTTAGTTGTCTGTAGTTTATAGAAAAGTGAATTTAAGCTAATTATAATTACATATATTACCAGTACAAATCCCAAGGTAGGTTTAATTCCAATATAATTAAACAACAAAAAGATGTATCCTGCTATCTGGCCTAGTGCCCCTTGTTGTACATCTAACCCTACCAACTGAAGTAAAGGTACAAGTAAGAAAAGGCCAATGCCTTCAGTTAAACTTACAAAAATCATTAATATCAAGGCTAAAAATATATTAGCTTTAAAACTAACTAAAGCAGTTATGTATTTCCATAACCAATTTTTACTTAAATATTTATCCTTGATTTTAGTGGAGAACATCATTTTCGATTGTTTTAATAAGTTTAGGAATATCTTTGAATGAATGTTGAACTTTCAGGATTTTTATAGGTACATTATTAACTATTTTAGCACATTGATCTAAATTTTGGCATAATTCCATATCATCAAACATTTTAGCACAATACGAACTCTTTATTAACCATATTAAAGAATTTTGAGGGTTTATATCCTCAATACATGTTTTATTATCTTTTTCAATTATATAAACCACCTTAAGTGGCTTTATATCATGATAAAATTTATCACTTGTATTATATGAACGTTTATTTATATAAGAATGTATTTTAGGCATTAAATCTGGATTTTCACCCATATTTTTTATAACTTCGGGCCAAAGCTTAATTCTAGGAAAACCAGATAATGCTAACAAAGAATTATTTTCATTTAAGTTTATACCCACAATATCATCAGATAATAAATTATACCCTTTTTTATGCAATGCCATGGAAATAGTAGATTTACCCACACCGCTGGGTCCTA
>JAEZKY010000207.1 GCA_023435985.1 Bacillota bacterium
GAGCTGGACTTGGTGCGGTTATAACTCCAACTGGCCTGGGAACTGAAATTGAAAATGGAAGAGATAAACTTACTGTAAATGGAAAGGAATATTTGGTATTTCCATCAATAAAGGCAGATGTTGCATTAATCAAGGGATATAAAGCTGATAAACTTGGTAATGTAGTATATAGAGGAACAACTAAAGGGACAAATACAAATATGGCACTTGCAGCTGATTTGGTTATAGCTGAAGTAGATGAAATTGTTGAAATTGGTGAAATCCCACCTGATAGTGTTGGAACACCAGGAATATTAGTTGATATAATAGTCCAAGGCGATTCTTTTGAAGAGAGAAGAAAGTATTTTGAAGAGTTATGGACAAGGACTAACAAAATAAAATAGGGGGAGAAATTATGAATAGTAAAGAAATAATTGCAAGAAGAATCGCAAAAGAGTTTAAAGAGGGAATGGTTGCTAATTTAGGATTTGGCATACCTAATATGGCTGCAAACTATTTGCCAGAAGGAATGGAAATAATACTTCAATGTGAAAATGGTGCATTGAAGTTTGGAGCAACTCCAGGGATTGGTGAAGCTGATCCAGACTTAGCTAATTCTGGCGGAGCACCGATTACTTTATTGCCAGGAGCATCAACATTTGAAATGGATCTATCTTTTGCAATAATAAGGGGGGGACATGTTGATATAACTGCGCTAGGAGCTCTAGAGGTTGATCAAGAAGGAAATATTGCAAACTGGAATATACCTGGGGATTTTGTGCCAGGTATGGGTGGTGCAATGGATCTTTTAGTAGGAGCAAAATATGTAATAGCGGCCTTAAGTCATACTGATAAAAAAGGTAATCCAAAGGTGTTAAAGAAATGTACATTGCCTTTATCAGCTAAAGGATGTGTTAATCTTATAATTACAGATAAAGCGGTTATGAAAGTTACAGATAAAGGATTAATATTAATGGAAGTGGCACCAGGAGTAACGGTTGAAGAAGTAGTAAGCATCACTGATGCTGATTTAATAATAGCTGATCATATTAATGAAATGGAAATATAATATTATATGCATTGTAAATTTTTAATTGAAATATATATGTAAAATGAAAGGTTTTTAAATCTTTATAAATAAGTGTTAATAGTTAAAAATGCTACTTTATATTTATAGAAAGTAGTATTTTTGTTTTGAATAAATAAGTTTTGTCTGAGAATGACACTTTTTTGAAATCTCAAAGGTTAAATAATGCAAGGTTGACAAATTTCACGGACCACTATAAAATAATACTGAAATGTAAATGATAATTATTTTCATTATCATTTAGTACTTGAAGATTTAAATATAAATTAAACTCAATACAATCAACATAACAATTAGGAGGGTGATCATGAAATTAAAAGGAATAACGACAATCATTCTTGCTTGTACTTTATTAATAACAGGATGCTCAAGTCAGGCAGGACAAAATCAAGATAAATCTAATGTGGGGCAAAGTGCTTCTGTAACTTATCCATTAACAATTAAACATGCTTTTGGAGAAACTGTAATTGAAAAGCAGCCAGAAAAGGTTGTTACAATTTCTTGGGGAAATCAAGATGTTCCTTTAGCATTAGGAGTTGTACCAGTTGGCGTATCTAAGGCTAACTATGGAAAAGCAGACGAAAATGGTTTATTACCATGGACAGCAGAAAAGTACAAGGAATTAGGTGTAGAAAAGCCTGTTACTTTTGATGATATAGACGGTTTGGATTATGAAGCTATTAGTAATGCTAACCCAGATGTTATATTAGCTGCATATTCAGGAATTACACAAGAGGAATACGATATGTTAAGTAAAATTGCTCCTGTTGTAGCATATTCTAAACTTCCATGGCAAACATATTGGCGTGATCAAATAACAACTAATGCAACTGCAATTGGCAAAAAGGATGAAGGAGATAAATTAGTTTCAAATTTAGAAGATCTAATAGTGGAAAAAACTAGTGAGTACCCTAATCTTAAAGGTAAAAAAGCTGCATTTTGTTACTTTAACCCTGCTGATTTAGGTAAGTTCTACATATATCTCCCAACAGATCCTCGTGCAGCATATCTGACAGATTTAGGATTAGAATTTCCTGATAGTGTTCAAAAATTAGCGGAGACTTCAGATAGCTTTGCTCTTGAAATTAGTTCAGAAAATATTGATAAGTTATCAGATATAGATGTTATAGTGACTTATGGAAATGATACATTATTAAAGCAATTACAATCAGATCCATTACTTGGAACAGTTCCAGCAATAAAAAGAGGTTCAGTTGCACTTATAGAAGATGGATCAACATTTGCAGCATCTTGTACCCCTAGTGCATTATCTATTCCAAAAACAATTGATGAATATCTAAAGATAATTGGAGAGGCAGCAGATAAAGTACAATGAGAATTACAAAAACAATAGGAATATACTTAGTAAGTATTATTTTTCTAGGGATATGTATAATGGTATCACTAGCATGGGGGTCAAAAAATATAGAGTTTGGTCAAGCAATTAATGCTTTATTAAATAGTGATGATATGTCTTTTGCTTCATTAGTAGTTCGTGAACGTATTCCAAGAACTATTTTTAGTATTATGGCAGGAGCTTCTCTCGGAATATCTGGAGCTCTTATGCAGTCAATCACTAGAAATCCAATAGCAGATCCAAGTGTCTTAGGGGTTAATACAGGTGCATCTTTATTTGTTGTAATTGGGATAGCTTTTTTTAACATAAATTCAGCCAATCAGTATATTTGGGCCGCACTGGCTGGAGCAGGGGTAACCTCAATATTTGTTTACGGTATAGCATCTATGGGAAGTGGCGGTATGACACCAATAAAGCTTGCTTTAGCAGGCTCAGCTACCAGTGCAGTTCTAACCTCTTTAGTAAGTGCAATTATACTTCCTAGAAGTGAAGTAATGGATAAGTTTAGATTTTGGCAGGTTGGAAGTGTGAGTGGTGCGACTTGGGAGAGCATTAATTTAATTCTGCCATTTTTAATAGTTGGATTAATAATAAGTATAGTAGCAACGCCAGCACTTGATGTTTTAGCTTTAGGTGATGAGGTTGCAACTGGTTTAGGGGTAAATATAGGGATTATTAGAATCATATGTGCAATTGCAGGAGTTATATTATGTGGTGCAATAACTGCAATTGCAGGACCTATTGGATTTGTAGGATTAATGATACCTCACAGCATACGTCTTATTTTTGGTTCAAACCTAAGGGGATTAGTTCCCATGTCAGCTATCGGAGGAGCAATGCTCTTAACAATTTCAGATGTCTTTGGAAGAGTAATTGGAAGTCCTGGTGAACTTCAGGTGGGAATTATTACTGCATTTTTAGGAGCGCCAATTCTCATTATCATTGCAAGGAAAGCGAAGGTGAGATCTATATGATACAAACTACTCATCCTATGATAAGAGAAGGGTATACTAAAAGGAAAAAACGCATGATTAGTGTTAATATAATTCTACTTGTTTTAACTGTAAGTCTTTGCTTAATTGCGCTTTTATATGGTAAAACTAATTACTCATTAAATACAGTTATGAGAGTGCTTGGAGGAGAACAAATACAAGGAGCAACCTTTAATATAGCAACCCTGCGCTTGCCAAGAATGCTTTGTGGACTTTTAGCTGGTTTAGCTTTTGGAATAGCGGGAAATACCTTTCAAACTATGCTAAGGAATCCATTAGCTAGTCCTGATATTATAGGTATAAGTTCAGGTTCTAGTATTGCAGCAGTATTTTGTATATTAGTTCTTCATATGAGTGGAAGCAGTGTTTCTATAGCAGCAGTAATTTCTGGTGTCGTAGTATCAACACTTGTATATGTGTTATCTAAAGGGGCAGGATTTTCAGGCAGTAGATTAATACTTATAGGAATTGGGATGCAGGCAATGATAAATGCGCTTATATCATTTTTATTAGTTAAAGCTTCGCAATATGATGTGTCAAATGCACTTAGGTGGTTAAGCGGAAGTTTAAATGGAATGAGTATGGACGCTGTACCAATTTTATTTATAATTGTAGTTATATTTGGAGTCATAATTTTATGCTTAACAAAGCAGCTTCAAATATTAGAATTAGGAGATGAGTTTGCTACTACACTTGGTGTTAAGATAAATTTAGTACGAATTATACTGATTTTAAGTTCAGTATGTTTAATTGCTTTTTCAACTGCTGTTACAGGCCCTATAGCTTTCGTTGCATTTTTATCTGGTCCAATTTCAGCAAGACTTGTTGGACTGGGAGCACCAAATGTTTTAGCATCAGGTTTGGTTGGTGCATTATTAGTACTTGGAGCAGACCTGATTGGTCAATTCATATTTAGTACAAGATTTCCTGTGGGTGTAGTTACGGGAATTTTAGGAGCGCCATATATGCTATTGCTGCTAATATTTATAAATAGGAGGGGACAGGCATAATGAGTAAGAAACAACAACTATTTGAGGCAAAAAATATAGTAACAGGATATGACAAAAAGATTATAATTGATGGAATTGATATAGCCATTCCAAGCAATAAGATCAGTGTTATTATTGGAGCAAATGCATGTGGTAAATCAACTTTACTAAAAACACTTGCAAGGCTTATTAGGCCTGTTTCAGGAGAAGTTATAATTGATGGTAAAAAAATAACTTCAATGCCTTCTAAGGAATTAGCAAAGGTTTTAGGTCTGCTTCCTCAATCACCAATAGTTCCTGAGGGGATAACGGTTTGGGATTTAGTTTCAAGAGGCAGGTTTCCATATCAATCATTTTTAAGAAGTATGGATACAACTGATTTTGAAGCTATAGAAGAAGCTCTTGAAATAATGGGAATAACAGATCTTGCTAATTGTAGTGTAGATGAGTTATCTGGAGGACAGCGTCAAAGAGTTTGGATTGCCATGGCACTTGCCCAGCAGACAGATATACTCCTTTTAGATGAGCCAACCACTTATCTTGATATTGCTTATCAAGTAGAGATTCTTGACTTATTAACAGATTTAAATCGCAAAAGAGGGACAACCATTGTAATGGTACTTCATGATATAAATTTATCTGCTAGATATGCAGATTATATATTTGCTCTCCGCAAGGGTAAACTTATTAAGCAGGGTACGCCAAAAGATGTTATAACTCCAGAATTAATTGATAAAGTGTTTAGATTAGATTGTGTAGTAATACAAGATCCGGTATCACATTCACCTTTTATAGTACCAAGAGGAAGACATCATGTTTAACAGATAGTACTTATTTGAGTTACATTTTAGCTAATTTATATATTAGTGTTTAGAATATGAACTGTTAAGTGAGATGCCGACAAATTATTAGAAATACTTGATTAAGAAACTAGTGAGGATTGAACTTTGTATTGAATAAAGTTTAGTCCTTTTAGTTTGCGTTTAAATCTTCTTACCATATGATTATATATCGATTTTTGGTAAAATTTAATATAATTAAAATAATGATATATCCGTTATATTTTTTCTTAGGTATTAATAAACAAATTAGAATGAGGTGATTAAATGCGATATATATTTTTAGCCTGTGTGATAATGTTTGAAATATGTGCAACAACTTTAATAAAACTTTCAAATGGATTAACTAATATAAGATATTCGACAATTATGTTAATTTGTTATGTTTTTAGTTTAGCATCATTATCGCTATTTCTTAAGAATATAGAAATAAGTGTTGCGTATGCAATTTGGTCAGGAATTGGAATAGCAGTAATAGGAGTAATAATATTTAAAGAAGATATTTCCTTAATTAAAGTTATATCTATTTTATTAATTATATTAGGAAATATAGGACTTAATTTATCGACTACGCATTAAAAATCTATCAAAGCTATAATGAAAATTAATACAAAATTTGATTTGAATAGGTAATTACCGATGCATTTATTGTTACAAATACATTAGTCGAATATATTATTCATTAATGCAAATAATAGATAATATTAAGTCGCTAAAAATTGTTAGGTGAGAAAAATGAAAGAATTTAAAAGGTTACTAACGGTTATTATAAGTTTAATTTTTATAATTACTATGACATTAAATTTCAGTGTAAAAGCAGTAAGTAATATTACCGAGATTGAATCAAAGAGACCTTTAGAAGTAGGAGTATTAGTTTATAGTGATAATGTATTTAGTTTTCTTGTTGCAGAGAACTTAAAGGATATCGTAAATGAAAAAGGAGATAAAGTTAAATTCACTGTATTTGATGGAGAGGAAAATCCTGCTAGAGAAAGTGAACTTTTAAATAAGATGCTTAATGATAATTATGATCTTCTATTAGTAGACATAGCAGGACAGACGGTACCGGATTTGATAGATACTGCAGTTAAGAAAGCTAGACAAAAACGTATTCCAATAATCTTTTTTGATGTAACACCTGTAAAATTAGATGTAATTAGAAGTTATCCAAAAGCTCTTATAATAAATAATGATTCAAAACAGGCCGGAACCCTTCAGGGAAAAATGATTGCAGATGAGTGGAATGCAAATAAAGCTATAATGGATAAAAACAAGGATGACATACTACAGTATGTAATGATAAAAGGAAATGAAGAGAGCTTTGCAACCAAAGAAAGGACGATGTATGTTCTAAAAGAAATTAAAGAGGCGGGAATAAAAACACAAGAGCTCGCATCAGTAAATGCTAATTGGAATCAAGATTTAGCAGAAGAAATTATAGGATCGTTGTTTATTAAATATGATGGCAAAATAGAAGCTATAGTCGTCAATAATCATTCTATGGCAATAGGTGCTGTTAAAGCACTTCAAAAGTATGGGTATAATATGGGAGATAAGAAAAAAAATATTCCAATTTTCGCAATTAATATAAGTCCGGAAATTGAAGAAATGATAAAAAAAGGATCCATTGCTGGTACTGTACCTAGGAATCCTCGTACTTATGCAGAAGTTATTTATGCTATTGGAATGAATTTAGTTAATAGTAAGAATCCCCTAGAAGGTACGAATTATAAATTTGATGAAACAGGAGTTGTAGTTAAATTACCATTTGAAGAATACAAAACTCAAACTACACAAGACAAATAGAACATACGAGGCTTTGACCTCGTTTTTTTGATTCTTTAATCAAATAATTGAATTAATTTAGCATTAGGGTATATAATGGATATTAATATTGAAAAAGTTATAGATATACAACTTTAAAATTAAATTTATGTGGTAGCTTACCGAAATCACATACATTTTTATTCCGCAGGACTTGTGAAATTTTCGCTGAAAGTTCTAAATGTGAGCATGCACTCATTTCTGCATGCTCCTGAAACAAGGTCGTGATAAGCAGCAAATGGAACAAGCTCACAGTAAAAGCTTTTAGCAGCTCAATTTCAAATGCCTGCTTCGCAAAAATGTATATGATTTCTAGTATGGGTGCACACAAAAGTTTAACTTAAATGCATAAATATTTCATATATTAAGTTGAATTTTTAATTTATTTATATATGTAGGAACTAAGAAATTTATAAATAAATTAAAGGTATAGAATTGGTGAAATGGTACAAGGATAATTACTTAAATCTGCATTATTATTTATATAAGGGTTATATGCAGAGATAATTAGGTATAAACAAATTTCAAAAAATAAGAGGAATCTTATAGTAAACTTATAAGATAAGATGAGGTAAATAAAGAAATGACAAGTGAATTAGAAAAATACTACAATAAATTTTGTGAGGATAAAAGATTAACGAGAAAATACGGGCAAGTTGAATATATTACTTCTATGAAGTATATTCATGATTATCTAGAGGATAATAAAAATGCAAAAATTTTAGATGTTGGTGCAGGGACAGGGAGATATTCAGTACAACTAGCAAATGAAGGATATGATGTTACTGCAGTTGAACTTGTAAAGCACAATTTAGGTGTTCTAAAGTCAAAAGGTAGCACAGTAAAAGCATATCAGGGAACAGCATTGGATTTATCAAGATTTTCAGATGATACTTTTGATATGACATTGGTGTTTGGACCAATGTATCATTTATATACCTTTGAAGATAAAGTAAAAGCACTGCAGGAAGCAAAAAGAGTAACTAAACCTGGTGGTGTTATATTAGTAGCTTATTGTATGAATGAATATAGTGTAATAACATATGGTTTTAAGGAAAATAATATTCGTTCATCTATTGATAATGGGAAACTTACTGAGGATTTTCATGTTGTATCAAAGCCAGAAGATTTATATGATTATGTAAGAATTGAAGATATTAATAAATTGAACGAGGAAGTAAAACTTCAAAGAATAAAATTAGTTGCAGCTGATGGACCATCTAATTATATGAGAACTGTTATAAGTGCCATGGATGAAGATACCTTTAAGCTTTTTATGGATTATCATTTTTCTACATGTGAAAGACCAGATTTACTTGGAGCAAGCGGACATACCTTAGATATTTTAAGAAAAGAATAATGAATTTTGATATGTATTTCATATTAATCATAAGCCTATGAAAGTCTAGAAATTAGATTTTTGTGGGCTTTTTTTAAAGAAATCTTATAACTAATTTTATTAATTTTTGAAAAATTTTTTAAAATGCTTGACTTCGTGTTACTCGAAAGGAGTATTTTGAAAATATCATATGATATTACTCATGTGATAAGGAAAAACAATTTAGTAAAGGAGAATCGTACATGAATACAAAAGTAGCTATTATAACAGGTGCAAGCAGTGGAATGGGGGCGGCTACAGCTAGACTCCTTGCCAATAACGGGATTAAAGTTATGATGGCCGCTCGACGTGAAGAGCGGTTGCAGGAGTTATGTAAAGAAATCAATAACGGAGGGGGAGAAGCAAGCTACAAAGTTACAGATGTTACTTCATATGCAGACATGGAAGCTTTGGCGAACGAAACGATTAAAACCTACGGACAAATCGACATTATGATCAATAATGCGGGAGTGATGCCACTTTCATTCTTCCGAAACCTAAAAGTCAATGAGTGGGAACAAATGATTGATGTAAATATAAAGGGCGTTCTTTATGGGATGGCGGTTGTATATAAGCACATGGAGGAACGCAATGAGGGTCATATCATTAATTTTGGTTCAATTGCATCACATGTAATTTTTCCTTCCAGTTCCGTTTATAGTGCCACCAAATCTGCAGTCAAAGTATTGACAGAAGGAATGAGAGCAGAAATTACAGCGAATCAAAAGATCAGGACTACCCTTATCTGTCCTGGATCTGTAGCAACAGAACTGAGCAATACCATTACTGATACCTCAATTTTTCCTGCATTAGAGAAATTGGGCAATAAAGAATGGACTCCTATGGAAGCCAATGATATAGCAAATACGATATTATTTGCCATTCAGCAGCCAGCCAATGTGGACATCAATGAAATGATAGTTCGTCCAACAGCTTAAAGTCTGTAAAAAAGATTTTATCGGAATTGAAAAAATTCCTAAATGAACGAATCTAATTTATTATAAAATTGGTTCCAGCAACGAAAGCCCTAAATGCAAATCAGATAGTCTTTAAACAATAAAAATTGTAGAGACTATCTGATTTTTTTACGCTAATAAAGATTAATATTTACATCGGTTCTTATCCCAGTTTTCTGGATTTGTATCATCAGGAATTCCATGCTTTATAATATCTGAATAGTGCTTTAACTTTCTTTCCATATATTGAGCTCGTTGCTTTGCTTCCTCTAATTGAGCATAAGCATGTTTACTCTGTTCTAAGATAATTTCGTAGCGGATAGGAATTGTTGAATCACCTTCTTGGCAGAGGTCAATATAGTTTTTGATGCTGTCTATTGACATTCCACAGTCTTTCAAACATTTGACGCATATCAACCAATCGATGGAGTCATCGTCAAAAAGACGAATGTTATTTTTGTCACGTTGTATGGTTGGAACCAATCCTTTGTCTGTGTAAAAACGGATGGTATGTTCAGTGAGATTTAATTTCTCAGCTACTTCCTTTACTGTATACATTTTTCGCCTCCAGATAATAAAAAATTAACTTCGAGTTACTCGAAGAAGTCGAAATAATTATATCATAAAATTAGATATGCTAGAAGTGCTGTGAATGGAGGCACCTTAATCTTGTTATAACAAATCTCTAAAGGGCATATTATAAGAATAAAAAGGAGAAATACATGAGACATAAAAAGTTGCCTACAGAAACATTTTTTGGTGATTTGAAACAAGTTTTCACTTTTTATGGAGCAATGCCTACTGGAGTTACTATTTCAGAAAATGGACGTATATTTGTAAACTTTCCTAAATGGGGAGATGATGCCAAGTTCACTGTAGCAGAAATAATTAAAAATAAGTTAGTTCCATATCCTGATTTAAGTACAAATGAGGTAGATTATGATAATTTAGATAAATGTTTTATAAGCGTGCAAAGTGTTGTTGCAGATGGTAGAGGAGCTCTTTGGGTATTGGATACAGCAGCACCAAAATTTTCAAGACCTATAAAAGGTGGAGCAAAACTTGTTTGTGTAGATTTAGCTACTAATAAGCTTAAAAGAAGCTATATTTTTTCTGATGATGTAGTTTTACCTACTACTTATTTAAACGATGTGCGTATAGATTATCGTGTTGGAGATGAAGGATATGCATACATTACAGATTCAGCAGATAAGGGACCAGGTGGAATTATTGTAGTTGATTTATGCAGTGGAAAAGCATTTAGACGCTTAAATGGAGATAAATCAACTTCCTATGACAAGAATTTTCTGCCTAAAGTTGAAGGTAAGGTATTACTTAATAGAAGTAATAGTGGAGCAACCTCTAAGATTACAACGTCATCAGATGGAATTGCAATATCTCCTGATGGTGAAGTGCTCTATTACTGCCCATTAGCAAGTCGAGATTTATATTCTATAGAAACAGGGCTTTTAAGAAACAGGAAGATTACAGACTCAGAATTATCTTCTTGCGTTAAATACTTAGGAGAAAAGGGTGCATCTGATGGTATGATTACCGATTCAAAAGGGAAAATATATGCTGGGGATTATGAAAATAATAGCATTAGAATAATTTGGACAGATGGAACTATGAGAACTATTGCTCATGATCCACGAATACTATGGCCAGACACACTCTCAATAGGCACAGATAAATATTTGTATTTTACGGCAAATCAATTGCATAGACAAGCAAAATATCACTATGGAAAAGATTTAAGAGAAAAACCTTATGTGTTATTTAAAATGAAAATTAATGAATTACCTGCACCTACAAAATAGTATTTTTTTATTAAGATTGACATCAATCACTTAAATGCCATAATATAAAGTAAAAGGAAGTGATTTAACTATGTTTTTAGCAATAGTAGTTAGCTCCATGCAAAGATTGTAAGATGTGAAAAACTTTTGCTTGGAGCTAATATATAAAGTTTGAGTTTTTCATATTTTGTGCATATGAATGAAAATAATAGATGAAGTATAGTAAATGTACTGAGCTATTAATTTTTTGATTATGCTAAAGCAAGCTTTGCATCTTCATTTATATATTAAATGTTGATTGGAGCGAAGAAATTATGAAATATGAAAAAGCGCAAAATGTATTGCCAGATGGTGTAATTGAAATAATTCAAGATTATATTGATGGTGGATATATCTATATACCTAGGAAAAATGAAAATAAAAAATCCTGGGGAGAGAATACTGAAACTAAAAGATATCTTAAAACACGAGATAAAGAAATATTTAATGAGTATTACTCTGGAATGTCTGTTAAAGTGTTATCGGAAAAATATTTTTTAACAGAAGGAAGTATTAGAAGAATAATTAGAAAGCAAAGAAATTCTACTTAAGATTAAGGCATATTTTTCACAGTTATTACTATGAAAGATATGCCTTAAGTGACATTTGAAGTTTAAAAATGTATAATTTGGAAGTTTGACGTTACCAAGATTTATTACTTATACTATTATATTTGTATAAGGCACAATCAAAAAAATAACGAGTCCATTTGCCAGCCTATTTTCCACCATGCTGCGACGGCAAATTGACCTAATAAGCCCGCTATGAGGTCAATTTCCCTCCTTGCCTGATGAAAAATATCCATGACAACTTTGGACTTGTTATTTATTTTCACGTGCCTAAGTTAGGTAAGAGGTAAACAATTTAGGGGCATGTAGTTATAACGGTTTTAAAATAGGATTCATATAATCAATTATTTAACGTAAAGTTTAGTAGTGGGTATTTAAAAATTAGGAATATTAAAGAAAGTAATAAATTTACTAAAGGGGAGTGATTATGTTATATGGAAACAAAAAATAATGTTTATTATGGGATGGTTGATGTATTACGTTTAGTGTTTGCTATTTTAGTTATGATGATTCATACAATGGCATTTCAGTCTGTAAATGAAAATTTACGGATAGCCACTAGCATGGGGATTTGCAGACTTGCAGTACCGTTTTTCTTTATAGTATCAGGTTACTTTTTATATAATCGAATCAAATCGCCAAAAGAACCTAAAGCTACATTAAAAAGATTACTAGTACTCTATGTTTCATGGGTTCTTATAGAAACTGTAACTTTGATTCCAGTTGTATTAAGTAACTTAAATATGCCAATAAGAATTATTATTCAAAGATTTTTATTTATAGGTATTACAGGAAGTCTTTGGTATATATCTTCCTTAATTATTACTATTTTTATAATAGCGCCATTACTAAGAAGAGATAAAATAGCTTTTTTACTTATAGCTGGGGTTATATTATATTTATTTGGGACAAGCGGAGATACTTATAATGGATTATATGAAAATACTGTGCTAAATCCTTTAATTAAGGATTACACAGGAATATTCTTTCTTCCTCAAGTAGGTATTACTGAATCAGTTCTTTTCGTAACTTTAGGTGCAACAATAAGTAAATATAAATTAAATGAGAAAGTAAAAAAAGCAGGTTTATTAAGTATAATATCTATAATAATATTATTAATTGAAACATTTCTATTAAACAAAACAGGTATTGCTAAGGATGCTAATATGTATTTATCTGCTATAATTTCAGCACCACTTATATTTATTTGGGCAATTGAGTATAGTAAAAATATTTCATCTAAAGTCTCTAAAGCCTGCAAGGAATACAGTATAGGACTATATTGCTCACATCAGATAATAATGATTTGGATTATCATACTTTTACCTGCGCTTGCTGCAAACTCAATGATTAAGTTTATATTTACCTTATGTATATCTGCTTTAATAATCACCTTGATTAGAAAGACTAAATTAAAGAATATTATTTTAAAATAAATTAAAGCGTATAGAAATCTCTGGGATAGTTATTATACTCATTCTGGGGATTTTTTATTTTTATAAATATTTTTTGTGATTATAAACATTGCAGAATTATTTATGAACTTGGCCTTTGTACTGGGGAATGGTATTATTCATTATGAGGACACGAGGAGATGAATAATATGAGTATTTTATCAATTGAAAACATGAGTCATTCATTTGGCGATAGAATATTATTTAGCAATGCCTCTTTTAGATTATTAAAAGGGGAACACATTGGTCTTATTGGTGCAAATGGAGAGGGAAAATCAACCTTTATGAAAATTATTACAAATAAGGTTTTGCCAGATGGAGGTAAAATTGATTGGAATAGTAAGTTTAGCATTGGATATATGGATCAATGGGTTGATTTAAAAGAAGGAATTACTGCATTTAATTTTTTAAAAGAAGCCTTTATAAATTTATTTAATATAGAGAATAACATTAATGATTTATATAGCAAGCTCGGTAATATGAATGAAGTGGAAATGGATAAATGTTTAAAAAAAATTGCAACTATGCAGGAAATTTTAGATAAAAGTGATTTTTACAGCATTAATTCCAGAATACAGGCAACTGCAGCTGGTCTTGGAATTAAGGAGCTCCTAGATAGGGATGTTTCAACATTAAGCGGAGGACAGAGGACTAAGGTTTTACTTGCCAAACTGCTTTTAGAGAAACCGGATATTTTATTATTAGATGAGCCAACTAATCATTTGGATGAAGAGCATATTGAATGGCTTAAAAATTATTTAAAAAACTATGAAAGTGCATTTATATTAATATCTCATGATAATATTTTCTTAAATAGTGTAGTGAATGTAGTTTATCATCTTGAGCACAAAACCCTAACAAGATATGAAGGAAATTATGATTATTTTGTAAGGCTTTATGAAATACGAAAAGAGCAGAGGCTAATTGAATATAAAGAGCAGCAAAATGAAATTGTAAAGCTTGAAGATTATATAAGAAAAAATAAAGCAAGAGCTTCAACTTCAAAGCAGGCTAAGTCAAGAGAGAAAAAGCTTAATAAAATTGAAAAGATAGAAATAAAAAAAGAAATTATAAAACCTCATTTTAACTTTAAAAGTGTAAGGTTGCCAGAAAGTATAATATTTAAAGCAAATAATCTAATTATTGGATATACTACACCGTTGAGTAAGCCTCTAAATTTAAAAATGAAAAGAGGAGAAAAAATTGCAATAACAGGAGCTAATGGTTTAGGGAAAACTACTCTTCTAAAAACCTTGCTTGGATTATTAAAACCAATAGATGGTGAAATAACTTTAAGCGATTATAGAAAGATTGGATATTTTGAGCAGGAAATCATAGAAGATAATACTGCTTCGGTTTTGTATGATGTTTGGAGCACCTTTCCAGATTTGACTCAAACAGAAGTGAGAAGTAATCTTGCTAGATGTGGATTAACAAGGCAGCATATAGACAGCCCTATTAATATATTGAGTGGAGGAGAGCAGGCTAAAGTTAGGCTGTGCAAGCTGATTAATGAACCTAGTAATCTGTTGGTTTTAGATGAACCAACAAATCACTTAGATATTTATTCTAAAAACGAGCTTAAACGAGCCTTAAAGGAATATGACGGCAGCATAATAATAGTATGCCATGAATCGGAGTTTTACCAAGATATTACAACAGATGTATGGAATTGCGAGGAGTGGAGGTATTGAAATAAATAATATCAATGAATAAATGCGGAGAAGGATACAAAATTCATATGGAGAACTATGTCACTATATAGTTTTTGAGGTACAGAAAATTCAGGAGATATTATTGAATTTGAAGATGGTACTTTGTCTTCAAAAATAAAGCCCATGAAAATCAAAAACTTTGATTTCATGGGCCATTTTTTAATTAAGAATAAGTAAATATGTACTTATCTAAATAATATGTATTTTTAATTTTAACAGTCATAAAATAACTAAGTTACTTTATTTAGATGCAAATTTATATTTATTTTATGAGGGTTGAAATCATCAATTATTGAATCTTTGCAATGTTTTTTAAAGTTTCAATAGAAGAAGTTATTTCACCCATAGAAGCAGTCAATTCTTCAGTAGCAGCAGCCTGTGAATCAGCGGCTAAACTTGATTCAGATATTTCATTTTCAATGTGTGCTATTGATTCTTTTATTTGTAACATTACATTTGATATTTGCTTACCGGATTCGCTGCTAAGCTGCGATAATTTCTTCATTTCATTTGCAACAACACTAAAGCCTTTTCCTGCATCACCTGCTCTAGCTGATTCTATTGCAGCATTTAAAGCTAATAAATTTGATTGAGAGGCAATATTTTGGATTGAAACAAGTATTGAATCGATATATTGCAGCCTTTCATTAGTTGTTTTTGTATAGTTTACAATATTATTTATAGCAGCAGCTAATTTTTGAGAAGAATTTGCTATATCTTCAAGACCTGAACCAGTTTGTTCTATGGAACTGAAAATGTTTTCAGAAGAGTCCTGAATAATAGTTTGCTTTTCAAGACTTTTTGCAATACCAACCGCTCCAAAGACGTCACCATTATCATCAATAAGTGGGTAGCATATCCCTTGAAATACTATTCCAAATATTTCTTTTGGTAAAATATTTGAAGTGATTTTTTTTGTTCTTATAGCTTCAAGATAAGGGTCCCCCTCCTGTATCCTATCCCCTACATTTAATTTCATTGGAATTTTTTCATTAGGGTAATAGGCTATGAATTTTTCAGTATCTGTAATTGATACAGCAATATCTTCTTTAACCATATCTTTAAGGAGTGGAAGTACATCTTTTAATGAATTGATTATTTCTTTAGTCATATTTATTCACCTCTCATAATTCGTTAGTTATTTTACATTATACTACATAACTTTATAAAATTCACATATTATGAAATTAAATTTATATATATCGCAATTAGTTTTATGCATTTTACATCTAGATATTTACTTAGCCTATAAGCCTTCTAAATGTAAATTTATTATTGCAACATAGTATATAATAAAAGTTTGCTTACATGGGATGCATTATCTGAAGCTCCATCAAATAATTATATTTTGAACATGCAGATAAATCTACCATTTTTGATACTAAAAAAGCTGTAGTGTCAATTGTAATATTGTTGCTATTAGCATATTTAGTTAAATCATTTATTGCAGATTCAGTGTTTTTTTCTGAATAAATAAAGCGTTGATTAATATATCTGCCTTCACGAATAATTCTAGATTTTAATCCAGGTATTGCTTTATCAGAAAATATACCAAAGCCTTTAACTATTAACTTGTGTGTTTCAATATATTCTTGCAAGGAAATTAAGAGGCACATAGTATTATTTTCTTTACTATCTATAGTGATTATATTATTAATATTTCGATTTACATATTTATCTATATCATAAATGGATGTATCAAGTTCAATGTAATAAAGTTTACGACTCATTAGATATTGTTCATATATTTGAATTTTTGGGGGATATTTTTTTCGATCTTTAATATCAGAAATTAGGGTATCAGTGATTTGTTTTGAGAATTCAAGAGCTGCAATTTTTTTATCAAGTTGCTCGCCATGAGCCTTTAAAAATGTTAATAATGTGTCATAGTCTTTGTTTTCATCAAGTAAATTTTTTATGTCTTCCAATGGAATTAATAAGGTCTTATTTAAATAGCGAATAACATCAATTATAAAAAATTGATCATAACTGAAATATCGATATTTAGTGTCAGGGGAAATATAGCAAGGCTTTAATAAATTTAAATGATCATAATGGCGTAATATTTTAGGTGATATATTCATATAGCGAGATACTTCTCCGATTGTATATAAATTTGTCATTTTTTTCACACACTCCTATTGACTTTACCATTATGGTAACGTTTATATTTATAGTATAAGTTAGTTTTTTTACTAAAGTCAAGAAATTTGGAGGTTAATATGAGCGAGATTAAAGTCGTAATAGATGGTATTGAATTATATGCTGACGAAAACAAAACTATAATGGAAGTAGCTGAAGAAGCTGATATTTATATTCCTCATCTTTGTCATCATCCAGACTTGGAGGCTGTTGGAGGCTGTAAGTTATGTGTTGTTGAAATAGCAAGTAAGGATAAGATACAGACAGCATGCACTACAAAAGTTGAAGAAGGAATGATAATTAAAACAAAGTCTGAAAAGTTAGATTCTATGAGAAGATTATCAATGGAATTAATGCTTGCAAACCATGTAGATGATTGCACAACATGCCCAAAATATTTAAAATGTGAACTGCAGTCGTTAATACAATACTTAGGTGTAAGTACTTCAAGACTTAGAAGAACTTTAAATGCAGTTCCAGTTGAAACTGGCAATCCATTAATTATAAGAGATTTAAACAGATGTGTTGCATGTGGTAGATGCATAAGAGTGTGTAGAGATGTAAGAGGAGTAGGAATTATAGGACTTGATAAAAATGAAGAAGATAGAACATATGTAGGAATTAAAAATAATCTATCATTAATAGATGCTAATTGCCGTTTTTGTGGTGCATGTGTTGAAGTTTGTCCAACAGGAGCATTACAAGATAAAAAGGGAATATTCAAAGATGGAAACAGAAATGATGTATTGATACCATGCAAACATGAATGTCCAGCAGGAATCAATGTTCCTAAATATGTTAGATTTATAAAAGATGGAGATTATGAAGAAGCAGCAGCAGTAATTCGTGAGAAAGCACCATTTCCAAAATCTTTGGGACTTGTTTGTATGCGCTTTTGTGAGGCTGCATGTAGAAGAAAAGATATAAATGGGTCAGTTTCTATTCGTGATTTAAAAAGATTTGCAGCTGAAGTGGATTCACAAAAATGGAAAGAGAAAGCTTTTAAAAAGCAAAGTACTAATAAAAAGGTTGCAATTATAGGGGCTGGACCAGCTGGATTAACTGCAGCATATTATCTTGCAAAATTAGGACATAGTGTTGACGTTTATGAAAAACTTCCTGTTTCAGGAGGTATGTTATCAGCTGGTATACCAGATTATCGTCTGCCTAAGGAAGTTGTAGAATCAGAAATTGCTATTATCAAAGAAGCAGGGGTAAATATTATTACAAACAAGAAAGTTAATTCTATAAAAGAATTAATGGACAAAGAGTATGATTCAGCTTTAATTGCAATAGGAACAGATAAGGGAGTGCGTATTCCGATTCCAGGTTCTAATTTAAAGGATGTATATGTAAATATTGATTTTTTAAGAAGAGATTTAATTGATTTAGATATAACTATGAAAAAGTCAGTTATTGTTTTAGGTGGCGGTAATGTAGCGTTTGATTGCGCAAGGTCAGCCAAGAGGCTTGGCTGTGAAAAAGTAGCTGTTGTTTGTCTGGAGAATGAGAAAAATATGACAGCCAGCCAAGAAGAAATAGATGAAGCAAAAGAAGAAGGAATTGAAATCTATAATAGCAGAACTTTTATAAAAATTGAGGAAAGTGAAGGAAAGGTTTCCGGACTTTTGTGCCAAGAAGTAGAAGATTTTCACTTTGATGAAAATAGAAAATTGGTCTTAAATATAAAACCAGATTCTGAACATTTAATTCAAGGAGAGATGGTGATTTTTGCAACAGGTCAAAAGGCAGATCTTACTGGTTTTGGAGAAATAGAAGTTAATGCTAAAGGATTAATTAATATTGATGAAACTTGTAAAACCAGTGTAGATGGAGTTTTTGCAGTTGGTGATGCAGTAACGGGAACTGCATCTGTAATTCAAGCCATAGCTGGTGCAAGGAAAGCAGCCTCAAATATTGATATATATTTAGGGGGAGATGGAAACATAGAAGAAATATTATCAACAAATCAGCCCTTAGATGGAAAGATAGAAATAGAAAATGATTTTGCTCAAAAAGAATGTAATCATTATAAGTGCATTTCGGTTGATAAAAGAATTGATAATTTTAAGTTAATGACAGTTGGTTTGGATGAAAAAGCAGCACAATGTGAAGCTTCGAGATGTCTTCAATGTGATTTACGTCCTCAGCTTACGAAGGCAAAATTTTGGACAGAATATAAGGTTAAATAGGGAGGTGAGGAAAAAATGGTTTTGGAAGATATAAAAATATCAGGATATGGAATTAAAAATAAAAAGGTGGCAGACAAATGGAAAAGGTCAAGCTTTAAGGAGCTGGCATGCCTTTTTATTGAAGACAGCAGACAAAGTGAAAATATTAAATATTTATTAGAAAAATATATGAATGAAGCTACTGATGGAATCAAGATATGCATGAAGGAACTAAAAATAAATGAATGTAAGATTTATCTTAGTGAGTGTTATAGTGATTTCTTAATAGAATTAGAAAAGCAAGGTTTAAAAGTAATTTTAGTAGATAATGATAAAGCTTTTGAAGCAGAAGTATTTAATGAACATACTCTTGTTCATAATGCAGAAACTATGCTGGCACTTAGTCGATTTTTATATGAAGAAAGCTATGTCCCTAGAAAAATTGTTTCTATAGCTGGAGATGTTAAAAATCCAGGAGTTTATGAAATTCCATTAGGTACATCTTTAAGAAAAATTATAGACGAATATGGTAATGGTACTGAATCAGGAAAGGCAATAAAATTTGTACAAGTAGGTGGAAATACAGGAACTGTTTTTACTGAAGAAGAATTAGACATATCATTTACATATGAAAATATGATTGGAAATGGCACAATGATGCAAGTGGGAAAAATTGAAGTATATAACATAGATACTTGTATAGTAAAATGGATTACTGAAAAAATGTTAGCTAATAGCAAAGAAACTTGTGGGAAATGTGTATATTGTAGAGAAGGAATATATCAGCTTTATAAAATAATAAAGGATGCAACTGAAGGAAAGGGTAAGGATAGCGATATAGATTTAGCAATTGAATTATCTGAAACTATAAAAGTTGGAACTTTATGTGATTTTGGAAGGAGTGCCTCAAATCCATTATATACTGCTATTAATAAGTTTAGAGATGAATTTGAAAAGCATATTGATAGAAAAATATGTAATACATTAGATTGTATTTCGTATGCAAATTATTATATTGATCCTAAAATCTGCGATGGCTGCAGTAAATGTATTGATTGTCATCAAGGAGCAATAAAAGGAGAAACAAATTTTATTCATATTATTGATCAAGATTCTTGTGATAAATGCGGAAAATGTGAAGAAATATGTAGTTTAAAAGCAGTTAAAAGATATGGAAATATAAAGCCTAATCTACCTTTAGAACCAATAGAGGTAGGAAGCTTTGAAGAAAGTGCATTTGTTGAAAAAAAAGGTCTTGGACTTGGAAGAAGAAGAAGAAAGTAGCTAGTAATTAAAATTTTATATAAATATTAGGAGGTAAGAAAAATGCGTGAAATGGAAGCAGATGTAATCATAGTAGGTGGAGGAGCAGCAGGAATGGCGGCAGCTATATCAGCTGCAGAGCAAGGAGCAGAAGTTATTGTATTTGAAAAGGCAAACACAACTGGTGGATGTGCAAACATGGCAATGGGGCTTTTAGGAGTAGAAACAAAAATGCAAAAAGAAAGACTTGTTGATTGTACAAGAGAAGGAGCATTTCAAAAATTTATGGACTATACTCATTGGCGTTCAGATGCTAGATTGGTGAAAAACTACCTATATAAATCAGCTAGTACAATTGAATGGTTAGAGGAGATGGGAGTAAAATTTGCATTGCCATCAAAATACTTCCCAGGTTCAGAAGCAACATGGCATATTGTACAACCTAAAACTGGAGCACCAGGTCTTAGAGCTGCTGCTACCATGATTAAAGCAATGACTGACAGAGCAGAAGAATTAGGGGTTAAGATATGTCTTGAGACACCAATTCAAAGTTTAATTAAAGATGATGGTGAAGTTATAGGAGTAGTAGCTAAAGATAAAGATGGAGAAATTGAAGCATATGGTTCAGCAGTTATTATTGCAACAGGTGGTTTTGGAGACAGTCCAGAATTCATTAAAAAATATACAAAATTTGAATGGGGAAAAGATCTATTCTCTTATAGAATTCCAGGACTTACAGGTGATGGGATAAGTATGGCATGGGAAGCTGGCGCAGCAAGAGACAGAATGGATATGGAACTAGTTTTCTTTGCACCTAATACAGGTGGATATGCTCCAATAGAACTTCCATTTAGACAACCAAATCTTTTTGTTAATTTAGATGGAGAAAGATTTTATGATGAAGCAGTAGTTGAAAATCCTGTATTCTCAGTTAACGCTATTTGCAGGCAAAAAAATAGAACTGCATTTTCAATTATAGATGAAAGTATTATGAAGCTATATGAGAAAAATGGGTTAGATTTAATTAATGTAGTTACTTCAAATATAAGCATGGATGATTTTAAGCAGGAAATGAATGATCTAATCAAGAATGGAAATGATGTTTTATTTATTGCAGATTCTATTGAAGAATTAGCAGATAAAACAGGAGTTGATAAAGAAGGACTTGTAAAGACAATCAATGAATATAATGAAAGCTGCAAGTCAACAGATACAGTATTTAATAAAAATCCAAAATATCTAAAACCATTAGTTGGACCAAAATACTATGCTTTAAAGTTTGCTCCAAGTGCATACGGAAGCTTAGGTGGAATTAAGATTAATTACAACACAGAAGTAATCGATACTGAAGATAAAGTGATACCAGGTTTGTTTGCAGCAGGAACAGATGCAAATTCTGTATGCAATCCTGATTATGTATTTATACTTCCAGGAAATACTTTAGGATTTGCAGTAAATTCAGGAAGAATCGCTGGTGAAAGTGCTGTTAAATACATTAAAGAGCATTTTACAGAAGAATAGAAAAGTTTAATTATTTTTTGCAGTAGATTTTTAAAATGTGTTTTAAGCCCACGAAAAGCTATATACTGATCTAGATTTTCGTGGGCTATTTATATGATAATTTGCAATTTACAGTTTACAATTAATAATTGTTGAAGAAATCCTGTAGGGATTTTAACCATAATTGTCAATTGTACAGTATAAATTTTTAATTGTAACATATATATAAATTATAATGAGTTAAAGTAAGGCATTGACACCATTTACCTTAGCTTGTTCATCATCATCAATTGGAATTACTATACATTTCTTCCCATCTATTATCTGTGATTTTATTTGAGCTACTTTTTGGGGTTTTACTTGAAGTACTATATCATAGTTTGGAACTGAATTTTCCTCAGCATCTATTTCGGATTCTAGCTCAGCTTCTGAGGCTTGTTCTAAATTAATATCAGCATCTGTTTCTAAAGTAATATCTGTTTTTGCTTCAAAGGTGTTATTATCCTCTGACTCTAAAGCTAATTCAGGTTCTGCATCTAAAGCGGATTCTTTTTCTGAATCTAAGTTAGTATCTTGTTTTGTTTTTTCAAGTTTTTCTTCAAGTATTCGTACTTTCTTTTCAAGTGTTTCTTCTTTTTTTCTTTGTTCATTTGCGGCAAGTACTTTTTTATCAATTAAGTTTTCTGCTGCAGGAGGAGTATCACCAAATTCTCTAGAATATAATTTTTCAATTTTTTCCGTAATTTCTTCAGGAATTCCGCTTCCAATTAAAATATCTTGAATATTATCATTATTTAAAACTATAGGTTCAGCGTTTTTACCATTAACAGTAGTATGGTCATCTACCATAGTATTTAGAGTATCTTGAATTTCCATAATTAAGCGGTCAGATTTTTCATCATCATATCCAATAGCATTACGAATAATAGTATGAAATTTTTCTTTTTGCTCGGTTGCAGTTTGTTTTGAACTACAGCCTAAAACTTCTTCCATAAATTCAGGATGTGGCTCTTTTGCATCTTTTGTGTAATACATGATTGAATTAATATCAGTGCTGCGGTCTATAAAAGCTGGAAACACAAATCCAAGATCTGGAGGACCAACGATCCAGTCTCTAATACGTGCTCCAATTCGATTTTCATCCTCAATATATCCAAGACCTGGCTTTGAAAGTGACACTGGGCATATTGCACATAAAATATATTCATATACTTCTTCTGATTCATCTAATTTTGAATTATCTGTAGTTTTTGTCATGACATCGTAAGCATCATGAAAGATAAGTATTAAAAAATTACCTGTATAGTCATAACTATCTATGATTAATTTGTAGAAATTATTAAGTAGAACGTCATTTTTTAAGCTGCTTTTTTTTAGTTCCATTAAAGAAAACTGTCTGCTGCCTACACCTTCTTCCTCAAGAGGAAAGTTAAGTTCAAGAATATTATTTCCGATTGTACCTGATAATGTTTTTTTTGCAATCTCTAAGTATTTGAAAAATTCTTCTTCCCTTAGATTAAGGAAGGTTTCTTTAAGATTTAATACAATATTTTTTTGACCATCTACATAGCAGCCACACATTTTGGTAAATGTACATTCGTCCTTTTTTAAACGTCTTTTTAATTCTAATATATCTTTTTTTCTCATATATCGCCCTCTCATTTCATGAGTTATTAAGCACGTAAAAGTTAGCAAGTCCAAATTCGCTATGAATGTTTTTATTAGATACACCAAGGCATTAACTTGTTAGTTTTTTATGTGCTTTAGTACATAGTAAGGAATATGTTACATAATATAGTATAGTGTTCAAGGAAGAGGTCTGCAAGTATATATGTTGCAATAATAAAATTGCATTTAGGATGCATATCCCTTAAGTAAATATTTAGAGGTTAAATGTAGAAAAGCATTAAGCTCAGTGTCAAAGACAATTTAAAAATCTAACGAGAAAATTAGGTTAGTGCAATTTTTGGTTTTATGTGAATAATTTATGGGATATAATATAATTAATAGGAAGCCAAAGAGTCAAAAAGAAATTAGAATATTTCAGGAGGGATTAATTTGCAGATTCAATTAGATAATGCTATTGAAATACTAAAGAAGGAATTTAATCCTATAGTCATATACTTATTTGGTTCAGCGGCCCAAAATAGACTTAGAGATGACAGCGATATTGATATTGCTTTTTTAACTGATAATGATGTAAATGATTATGAATGCTTCATTAAAGCTCAGGAGCTGGCTGATGTTTTTAATAGAGATGTGGATTTAATAAATTTAAATGCATCATCAACGGTATTTAAGGCTCAAGTAGTAGGTACAGGTAAAATAATATATTGCAGCGATGAAACTAAGAGGATGTATTTTGAAATGAGGGCTTTTAAATCCATATGCAATGTTAAATGAAGAACGTGAAGTTATTTTAAAGAAGATTAAAGAAAGAGGAACTGTATATGGGAAATGATGTTATCTTTAATAAAATTTAAACTATTGAAAGGTGCATAAATAGGATTAAAGAAGTATATGATAATAATCCAGATAATTTAAAGGAGTATACAAAGCAGGATTCAATAATTTTAAACGTCATAACGTATAACTTGTAATAAATACAGCAATTTGATATAATCGTATAGGTCAAAATAGCATATGGTCAGTTCGAAAGCCTCCTGACTTAAAACAAAACTACGGTTAAATAATTAGGGACAATAAAGATTTAAACTAATTTTTTATTAGTTGAATTGAAATCTTTTATTTTTGTCGAGTTTATTTATCGTAGGATATGTCCTACGATTTTTTTATTTAAAGATTTAATTTGAAGGCTTTTGAAGAATGATATGTAATATTGACTTAAAAAGTATTGTTAATAGAATGGAGAAACTTATATGAATAATGATAAAACAGTAAATAGATTAGTTAAAACAGCTATTGTTGCAGCTCTTTATGCAGTTATAACATTTGTATTAGCGCCAATAAGCTATGGACCTATACAATTTAGAATATCGGAAATAATGGTATTATTAGCATTTTTTGATCCTTTTTATATTGCAGGACTTACCGTTGGATGTTTTATTGCAAATATGCTCGGGCCAAATGGAATTATGGATATTATAATTGGTACTTTAGCAACCTTTATTAGTGTTTATGCTATTTCAATTACAGGAAAGTTTGTAAAGAATAATAAAACTTCATTAATAATAGCATCATTATGGCCTACTATTTTTAATGGTTTAATAATTGGATGGATGCTTAACTATGTTTATCAGTTCCCACTTTTATTATCAATAGGCGAAGTTGCGATTGGAGAATTTGTTGTTGTTACAGTAGTTGGAGTACCAGTTATTAAATTGCTACAAAATAGATTTGATAAAGTGTTTGTAATTTATAAGAATTAAATTAAGTAATCATTATTTTTAGGATTATAACAAAAGGAATTTTAAAGTTTATTGTATTTATGATAATATGTTCAGATTTTGCATAAAGCTTATGAGAATCTATAATTTAGATTTTCATAGGCTTTTTTATATTATCCATAATTATCAAAGTATATAGTTTAATCAGAAATGAAAAATTCAATATACAAAGTAGTATATTATTAAAAAGTCAATATATTTTCACAAAAAGCACATTATTAAAAATATTATGGATTTTTATATAATAATAGGAAAAAGTTACATTTAAATACTTATTTTGTACATCTTAAGGAAAAGGTATGTATTTAAATTAAGTATCATGAGAATATATAATTGTAAACGTATAATTAAAATTATTCTATGTAAACAAAAAATAAATTAAAGGAGAGGCGATTATAAGATGAGAAAAAGAATTACAAAAAGTAGGAAGGTTCAAAAAATTTCAGGGAAGGTAGTGTTAGCGGCTCTAGCATCATCAATAATAATAGCTCCATCATTTGGTGTTAGTGCAAGTACTATTAGTACGGAAAGTACAGTAACTAGTATAAGTAGTACTACGCCATCTGCAGTATCTTTAGCATCTGCTGAAGCTGCAACACCACTTGTAGAAAGCAGCACAGTATCTATATTAGATAGTGAAGGCTGGTTAGAATCAGCTAATGTAGAATGGAGTCCAGTTAACGGAGCCACTGGATATGATGTGTATTATAAAGGAGCATCTGCTTCAGATTCTTCGTACAAACAAATAGACAATGACTTAATTAGAAAATATCCATCATATTTTAGAGCAGATGTGCTAGGCCTTGCAGCAGGAAATTATGTAATAAAAATAGTTCCCGTTGCAAATAATGCAGAAGTTACCTCAGAACAGACAATTACAAAGACACTTAGTGTAAAAGCAAATACAAGGGAAGGCTTTGCGTTTTCTTCAGCTTCGCCAATGGGGACAGGCTCAGGTGGATATAATAACGATGGCACTATAGCAAGTAATGCACAAATATTATATGTAACATCAGACAATGTAAACACTATAACATCAGATGTTATAACTAATAGCAAAGGGACAAAAACAACCTGCACGGGTCTTGTTGATATTTTGGCAAAACGTCAAAAGGGATATGATAAAACACCTCTTATTATTCGTATGATAGGTGAAGTCAAAGCGTCAGATATCAATGGTCTTAATAGCAGCGGATATCTACAATTAAAAGGCTGTTATAATGTTACACTTGAAGGTGTGGGAGAGGATGCTACAGTTTATGGATGGGGAATACTTGTTAGAGACTCTCATAATGTAGAAGTTAGAAATCTTGGTATTATGCTATTTCCTGATGATGGAATTTCACTTGATACTGATAATGAAAATGTTTGGATTCATAATAATGATATTTTCTATGGTACAGCTGGAAGTGATGCTGACCAGGTAAAAGGTGATGGATCTTGTGATGTAAAACTATCAGACTATATTACAGTTTCATATAATCATTTTCATGATTCAGGGAAATCATCACTTTGCGGTATGAGTGACACAGAAGACTTTCATGTAACATATCATCATAACTGGTTTGATCATTCAGATTCAAGGCATCCTAGAATTAGGGTCGGAACTGTTCACGTGTACAATAATTATTTTGATGGCAATGCAAAATATGGAGTTGGTGTTACTAAGGGAAGTTCAGCTTTTGTAGAAGCAAATTATTTTAGAGATTGTAAATATCCAATGTTAACATCTTTGCAAGGTACAGATATCTATAATAATAGTAAAGGAACCTTCTCAGGTGAGGAAGGAGGAATGATTAAAGCTTACAACAATAAAATAGAGGAAGCTTCAAGATTAGTTTATGCTAATCAAGATTCAACTCAATTTGATGCATATTTAGCTGTCTCAAGAAATGAAGTTGTTCCAAGCACATATAAAACTTTAAGTGGAGCTCACACTTATAATAATTTCGATACAAGCTCATCAATGTATAAATATACTCCGGATTCTCCAGAAAATGTTGAAAGTGTTGTGACTACTTATGCAGGAAGAATAAATGGTGGAGATTTTATATGGAATTTTACAGATGCAGATGATGCAGATGATAGTTTAAATACACAATTGATGTCTAAAATTAAAGGTTATCAATCTGATTTAGTATCTGTAGGAGGAAATTCAGTAAATTAAATAATAACTGCAAGCATATTATTTTAAAAATTGAGTTTCGCATTCATCATAAAACTCATGAAAATTCCTACAGTGTAGATTTTCATGAGTTATTTTAATTTTTATAATTTGTTTGGCCGTTTTCGGAATATGGTATAATATTATTGATTACTCAGTGAAGGAGAAGGATAGCATGTCTTTATTTGGTAGAAGCAGATTAAAAGTAAAAAATGAAGAAGATGGAAATAAATTTAAGAGCCTTATAGAATATTATGAAATAGAACAAAAGGACGCGTTCAATGTAAATGTTTTAAAGGGACTGATTGGAGATAATTTGTGTCTAGGAGTCATAGATTCTAAACTATTATATAATGGACCTCAGGAGGAATCAGAAGTTGCATTTGAAGAAATAATAGAGAATTTAGATCTTTTAGGCATAGCATATAAAAAAATTGAAATAAAGAAAATACCAGAAATATTAATGTTTGGTTTAAGTATTAAAAAGGGGTCTAAGAAAACTGATAAAGATTATATTATTGGATTTGTTGTTAATAAAGATAATTTTAAGAATATAGAGAAGTACATAAATAAACTTAATATATATTATTTCATAGATAAAACTGGACTTTGTGAGGAAGCTTTGCTTCAAAAATTAGAGAGAAATTATGAAGATATAGATGAAATCGGTAATGATTTTTGCTGTCAAATCTTTAATAATAATTTCATGAATCAGCTAGTTATTTCATCAGAAATTGAATTAGCTCCAGAAATTAAAGAGTTAGTTAATAGATGTTATTTGGAGTTACAATAGTATGGAATATAATGAGTGAAAGAATAAAACAAGGGGAATATAAGGATTACTTTCTATCTATTATGAGATTAATGAAAATCTAAAATTTGGATTTTTGAGGGTTATTTGGAGGAAATGAAATTTTATATTCACTAAGTAAGTCAAAAAATCCGCTTTTTTAAAGGCGGACTTTTTGATTTTAGAGTATGTTTTTGCTTATGATTTGTTTTTATTTTGATGTTTAAAAACTAATTAAATTAATTTTCGTTAGAACTGCTCTATTCCTAGTTCCAGGACTGTTAATCATATGCCAGGCGGTATATTGTTCTGCATAAGGATTGTCAGCAGACATGCAGTCAACTGGAAGAATTACATTATAACCACGGAAAGCCGCACTAGTAGCAGTGTGGAGAACCGCACCATTAGCAGCGTATCCAGTCACTATAACAGTTTTTACACCATTATTATTTAACATATCTTCTAGATTGGTATTGTAGAATTTATCTACACTTGATTTTACAATAGGATCATTTGATAAAGGAGTTAAATCCTTCGCTATGTCTGAAGAATTTGCTGTGGGGATTAGGCTATAGACAACTAGCATGCTATGTTGGCGTGCTTTCGTTAATAAATTATAAATATTAGGAATAGTAGCTAAACAGTGAGAAGTGTTACAGATAGAGTTTTCCATATCTAATATTAATAAAGCTGTGTTTTTGGGATTAACTGCTATTGACTGCAATTTTGGTGCAGGAGGTGCGGAGATAGTATTCCACTTATCAATTATAGTCTGATCTTCTTCGATGGTACGCAAGGCATGAATAGGAGAACATATACCATTACTAGTATTAGAATCATTTAAGCCTTCAAACCATTCACCATAAAAAGGACAAAAATATACCACATTAAGCCTCCAATATTGTTTTTCATTTTTATATATTATGAAAAAGATAAGAGAAGGTGCGTGCAAATTTATAATTACTTATTCTAGTAAACACAAAATTTAGCATTTGATTTAAGCTGGCATTGGAATATAATTATTAAAAAAGGAGGGCTACTATGGAAAATGTGATTGAAAATATAAAATCGAGAAGAAGTATAAGGAAATATAAAAAAGAACAAATAAAAGATGAGGATTTGTATACAATCTTAGATTCAGGAAAGCATGCACCTAGCGGAGGGAACTCTCAGACATGGCATTTTACAGTGGTTCAGAATAATGAAATTCTTTTAGAATTAAATAGATATATAAAAGTAGCTTTTGAAAGGCTAGAAGTAGATGAAAATACGTATAAAAGCAAAAAAACTGGCAAAATTGCTTCAAAGAACGAGGACTACAGTTTTTATTACGAGGCTCCAACCGTAATTATAGTATCTAATGATCGTAGTTATAGTAATGCAATGGCGGATAGCGCCTGTGCTATAGAAAATATGCTCTTAACTGCAAATTTCTTAGAACTTGGAGCATGTTGGATAAATCAAATAACTTGGTTTGATGATGATGAAAATGTAAGAGGCTTATTAACACGTCTTGGAATCTCAGAAAAGCATAAGGTTTGCGGTTCACTATGTGTTGGGCATGTAGACGGCATAAAGCCAGTGAAGAAGATGTTAAGAGAGAATACAGTAACAATTGTAAAATAATAATAAACAATAACACTAACAAAGATCTAGAACTTGGATTTTCGTTAGTGTTTTATTTACAGATATAAACTAAGTATTCATGTATTTATGCATTAAATATGAAAGTCAACCTTAAAAAAATATTTTGAAGAAGAATTATGTTATAATATGAGAAAGTTAGAAGAAAAATAACAATATTGTACTTAAATGAGATTTAGGTATTATTGCATTTTTAGGTTTGAGGAATATAAGGATGATAAAAAAATTTATATTATATGTAACATGTTTAATAATTGTCACTGTATTATTAAATGGATGTGCGAAGGCGAACAATAATGAAGGCAATCAAATAAATGGTTTAAAAGAAAGTACAAGTGGGATTAGCAAAAATACTCAAGCAAAAATAATTGATTATATTAATAATTATTCTAAGGATAATGAGTTTAATGGCGCAATTCTCGTCTCAGATGGTAGCAACATAATATTAAATAAAGCGTTTGGAATGGCTGATTATGATAATAACATTGAAAATACAACGCAGACAGTTTTTGAAATTGCATCGTTAACAAAACAGTTTACAGCAACAGCAATTTTAATGCTTCAAGAAAAGAATCTGTTAAGTGTTCAAGATCCACTCAGTAAATATATTCCAGATTACCCTGATGGGGATAAAATAAAAATTTATAATCTTCTTAACCATTCGTCAGGAATTCATGATTACGTAGATTCAGCTGAATCTATAGAGAGTGAAAAAGATTCATTTACTTTGGAAGAACTCATCGAATTATTTAAAAATGAACCGCTTGATTTTGAACCTGGAACAGAATTTGGGTATAGCAATTCAAATTATATATTACTTGGATATATAATAGAAAAAGTATCCCAAAAAAAATATGAAGACTATATAGAAGAAAATATATTAAAACCTTTAAATTTAACTAATACAGGTTTTTTAAGCAATAAGGATACAATAAAGAATAAAGCCATTGGCTATTCTACAATAGATGCAAAGAACAATGAATACGAAAAGGCGACTGATGAAGAAGGACCGATTATAGCTTCGGCTGGAGAGATATGTTCAACTACTGAAGATTTATATAAATGGGAGCAGGCTTTATTTGCAGAGAAAATAATTAATAGAACATCCTTAAACGAAATGTTTACTCCTGGAATAACTAGTTATGGGTATGGGTGGTCTATTGATGAAAGTGTCGAAGGAAATAAAGTTGTTTCTCATATTGGAAATCTGCCAGGATATACTTCATATATAGGAAGAAATATTTATAAGAAATATTCAATTATTATATTAAGCAACAAAGATGATGATCCATATGTTAGTTATTTATATACTGGAATACTTGAAATTCTAGGAGATAAATAATATATATGTTGCAATAATAAAATTACATTTAGGATGTCTATCCCCTAAATAAATATCCAGAGGTTAAATATAGAAAATCAATTGCAACATATATAAAATGATAAATTTAAAGGGAATAATTAATGGAAGAATAAACTTAAAAGCATTTGAAAAAAATTTAAAGATATGACATTGTTTTAGGAGGTATTATATTGGAACCAGAAGAAGTTGAATTATTGCCATCTGGGCTTACAAGTTGTTTATTAGATGACAAAGAAGTACGCATATTAAAAATATCTCCTAAAAGACTAACTGTACGCACCGCTGAGGAAATAAGCAAAATAAATTGCATAAAAGTAGTATTTTACATATTTGATGAGTGTAGATATGAAGAAATAATGATAGAAAATTATAGTATTTTAGAAAAAAGAAAAGGTGATTTTGATTTAACGTATATTTTTGATATCAAATCACAGGAATATTTAATTAATGTAAGAAAGATTTTTAAAAATTATTCAAACTATATTACATTAAAAACCTTTGGGGATGGTAATGAATTTTCAAAGGCAATGATTGATTATCCAGTAGAACTCGATTATGACTTTTATGAATATTATTTAGAGCAGAAAAAAGACTGGCTGTCAAAGCTAAAATATTCAGACTATAATGAGAATTCTCTAGCTTCAATAGAATTAGCTATCACTTTAGATAATTCTATTTTGTATAAAGAGTATATAGATAACAATATAGAAGCATTTAAGAATAGTTATTTAAAAGAAAATTTTGTAGAAAATCATAAGTTATTTCAAAAGGATATAAACAGACTTTATATTGGAAATGAATTTTGCCATAATTTATTTCCAGAAGTAAAACTGTTAATGAATATGATGCAGAAAGCCAAGCAGGAAAAACTTCAAATAACACTATGTTTTACATATATGAGAGATAGCTATATAGAAAAAACAAAGGATATTATAGATAAGGTATACAGCTGGTGTAATGAAAATAATAAATCAATAGAGATTATAGTAAATGATTTTGGAATGCTGAAGCTGCTTGAAGATAAAACAGATTATTTAAAGTTGTCACTAGGAGTGTTATTAAATAAGCGAAAAAAAGATCCAAGATATATTTATAAGAAAGGATATATGGAAAATAAAAAGCTTATAGCAGAAAATAGTCTTAATAGTTCAATTTTTAATAGCTTTTTGAAAGAATGTAAAATAGAACGATATGAATATGAAAATTGTGGTTATAGAATAGCTATTGCAGAAAGCCATAACAGTATGCATGTTCCGTTTTATGTAACAAATACCTCACAATATTGTCCCCTATATGCAATGTGTGAGAGCTTTGACAGAGGAAATCAGAAACTTGTTGATGGCTGCCAAAAGTACTGCACTGATTATGTTTTTGCTTATCCAAAGCATTTAAAAATGGTTGGAAGGTATAATTCTTTATTTGCTTTTGATGACACTTTGCTTAAAGATACAAAAGAATTAGATTATTATATAAGTAATGGTATAGATAGAATAGTTTTAAATTTCATATGATATAGCCATAATAAAGAAGACAATAGATTAAGATACTTGTTATTTATTTGATAGTGGCTCAGGAGGAAAAGGTAATGAAGATAGTAGCAGGACTAGGATCTATTGATGATTATATAACCCTTGTGAAAGCTGGAGCAGATGAAGTATTTTGTGGATATGTTCCTTATGAATGGAATAAGAAATATAGTAATTTGTTTCCGTTAAATAGAAGAGAAGTGCTTTACTATAACATTCAGGTAGGATCTTTTGAAGACATGAAGATACTTAAGAAAATGGTTGATGTATATAAGGTACCGGTGAGTATAACTTTTAATTATTTATATTATCTTGAAGAACAATATGAAATGATAGCTAAGATAATAAAAGCTTTAATAGATATTGGATTTAATGATTTTATTATAGCAGACCTTGCACTTATACTATATTTAAAAGAAAAAAATATAAAATGCTCTTTACATTTAAGTGGTGAATGTGCTGAATTAAATCGCCTTTCCATTGATTTTTTTAATAAGCTTGATATATCACGATATATATTTCATAGAAAAAATTCAATTGAAGATATGGAATCGTGCATAAGTAATAACAAAACGGGAAATCTGGAATATGAAGCCTTTATCTTAAATGAAAGATGCCATTATACTGGAGCTTTTTGTAATTCACTGCACTGTGATGAAATGATACATTTGTGTAAAATGCCATATCATTTATCAAAAGTGAGTAAACATGAAAATAATTTTAAAGATGTTGATAGGAAGCTAGAAATTTACTATAAAGAGCAAGAAAATAAGGATAATGAAAAATTTTATATGGAAGATCAATGTGATATGGAAAATGAAATAGAAGATTTGTATATGATCGGAAGTACTGGCTGCGGATTATGTTCTTTAAAAAGATTAAAGAAAGCCGGTATTACACATTTAAAAGTAGTTGGAAGAGGAAACTCCATTGAGAATATGAAAAGAGACGTGGAAAATTTAAAGGTAGCCATAAATATGTTAGAGGATATTGAAGATAGCAGTACTTATGAAAAAAGAGTAAAAGACAAGTTGTTTAATGGCAAATGCAATGGACAATGTTATTATTAAGTATAATGATTTTAAAGGTGATGAGTTTATTTATTAATAGAAAAAAACACGCAACCTCTAAGAATCCATAGCATGGATTTTTAGAGGTTTTTTATTTAGAATATAGTTAGTTATGGATGAATTTAATTCACTAAGATTTTAAATCCTTTTATATGGTGTATTTAACTCAATCATTTCGATAAATTTTGAAAGAGAGCTAGTCATTAAAGAATCTTTCCGCCTTATAAAAAATGTTTTTGTAGTATTGTATTTATCAGGTACTGAGAATGATTTTAGAAGTCCTTTCTTTTCATAATCTTCAATAGTAGACTTGGGTACAAAGGATGCACCAAGATCAGCAATAACACCTTCAATAATAGAAGTTAAATTATTAAATTCCATATACCGAATATTATGAACACCTTTAAATTTAAGCCAGTTTTCAAGTTGTGCTCTATTAGGGCATCCTGCTGTACTCATCAAAAATGGTTTTGAATATAGATCTTCTATATCAGCATATTTAGGGTTTGATATTAGTACTAAGGTTTCTTCAACTACAAGTTCACTTACGATATTATCATCACTAAAGGATTGAGCTTTGACAAAAGCACCATCTAACTGGAAATGTTTTATTTTATAAATAAGTTCATCTGATTGACTTGTTATAAGGGATAGATCAACTTTGGGATAAGTGTTATGATACTTGGCCAGAATTTCAGGAAGACGTATAGCAGATACTGTGTGAACAGCACCAATTGATAAACTTCCTGAAGGGTCACAACAATCATTTAGAGCTTTATTGGCTTCATCTAGTAAGTAAATGATTTTTTCTGCATAAGCTAACAATTTTTCACCTGTAGGAGTTAAAATCATACCTCGCTGTCTATAAAAAAGTTGTGTGTTCAAATCAGACTCTAATTGTTGAATTCTAGCTGTAACATTAGATTGAACATATCCTAGAGCCTGCGCAGCCTTTGTTATGCTGCCTGCTTGAGCAACAGCTCTGAAAATTCTTAATTCATTACTTTCCATTTCATCACTCCAACATATAAATCATTAAAAATGAATCTTAATATCTTATATAATCATTTTACATGATATATAATCTCTTGTAAACTATGTATAGAAAACAAAATTAAATGGCTTCGATGGGATGAATCATATAAGCGTTTATCTGCACTCGAAAATTTATTCCATTTATAAATAAGGAGATTATATGACAAATTCTAAATCACACAAATGGAGTATTCTACTTGTTGTTACATTAGTTTCATTTATTACAAATTTAGATTCTACTATCGTAATAATAGGTTTGCCAAATATGATGGAAGGATTAAATATTTCAGTAACTACTGGATTGTGGATAATTACTGGTTACATTATTGCAAGCACAGTTTTAATATTACCTGCTGGAAAATGGGCAGATACAGTTGGAACAAAGCGTATTTTCATGTTAGGACTTATAATTTTTGCAGTTGGTACAATACTTTGTGGAATTGCAGACTTAGGATTGACTTTAAATTTATATAGGTTAATTCAAGGAGGTGGAGCAGCCTTAGCTATGGCAACTGCAACTCCAACTATAATTAAGACTTTTCATAGTAGTGAACTTGGGCTGGCCTTGAGTATTAATGCTACCTCATGGGTTATTGGAGCAATAATTGGACCAGTAGCTGGTGGTGCTTTAATTAGCAGCTTTGGTTGGAGATCAATATTCTTTATTACAGTACCTTTTGTACTTCTTTGCATAATTGGAGCTTTTTTAGTAATGGAAGAGACTAAACCTAATATTAATCAAAAAAATGACTGGATTGGTATATTAACATTTAGTTTAGGGTTAATATTAACGATGATAGTACTTTCAGAAGGACACTCATTAGGATGGGTATCATATAAAACTTTAGGATTATGTATAGTTACAATTTTATTATGGATTGCATTTATAATCACAGAATTACGTGTAGAAAATCCATTATTTAATTTCAAGTTGCTTTTGTACAGAAATTATTCAATTGGACTTGTAATTACATTATGTTATTGCATTGCATATTTTTCATTACCTTTATTGTTAAGTATATACTTGCAAAGTGCATTACACTTAAGTCCTACGATGTCGGGGCTATTAATGATTTCACTATCTGTACCACAACTTATATTAGGTCCCTTTGCAGGTAAACTTGTAGATCATATAGGATCATTAAAGACTCTTACATTTGGAATAGTATTTCTTATTATAGGAATATTCTTTCTTGGAAATCTTGGGGGAGAGCTATCAGTTAAAGCTATAGTAGCACCATTAATATTATTATCAATAGCAAATGGATTAGCCTGGCCATCGTTAGCGAAAACTGTATTGTCAGCAGTTCCTAAAGAACAAGCTGGTTCAGCATCAGGTATGCATTATACTATAATGAATGTTGGTAAAGCATTAAGTCAGACATTAGTCATATTAACAATAGAAATTATTATACCTGCTGATGTAGTTTCTAAAGCGATAATAGGAATAGGAAATTTAAATATTATAAATATAAGTGGTAACTTGGTTAATTCTATAGATTCTAGTTTTAAATTTTTCACTATTTTTTTTATAGCTGCATTAATTTTAAGTTTAATTCTTTTATATTTAAAAAGTAAAGACAATTCTGTTAAAGAAGCAGCGATTAATTTATAAAATTTTATAGATTATTTCATAGATGAGTATACGAAAGCTAGAAAATTTTATTATAATGATTAATGTTAAAGTTAATATTATAAAAAAATTGGAGTTAAATTATATGAATAGAGCAACAAATACATTGAAGATATCAAATTATGATAAGTTTAAGTGCATAGCTGGTAAATGCAGGTTTACCTGTTGCGAAGGCTGGGATGTTAACATAGATGCAGATATATACAGTAAATGGGAAAAAGAGAAATTTGATTATATTTTAGATAATGTAAAAACAAAAAAAGGCAAAGGTAAAAAAGAGTACTTTGTAAATAAGAAAACTGAAGAAGTGTGCCCATTTCTAGATAAACAGGGATTATGTAATATAGTGAAAAGTAATGGGGAGGAGAGTTTACCTTTAACTTGTCATGTGTTTCCAAGATTGGAGAGCATCTTTGAAGACAGGAAAGAACTTTCGTTATCATGTGCATGTCCTGAAGTAGTAGAAATCATAAGTAGTATGGATGGAAAAATAAATATGTCTTTGGAAAATGGTACTGATTTAAAAAGTAATTCTTCAGAACTTAAAATTAGGGAGATTCTAGTTAACCTTCTGCAGCAGGAAAACTTTTCCTTGGAGCATAAGATGATGATTGGATTTCAAATGCTGTCAACTATTTTAGAAAATGAAAGCTTTAGTAAAGATGACTTATTAGAAGAAATAGAAAAGTATAATGATAGAGAGTATATAAAGCATGGTATAGATATGTATAAGGAAATAGAACTAAACGTAAATGAGTCAATTGAAGAAATTAATTATCTATTTCTAGATATTACACAGAATTATAAAGAAGTTCCCATTTTTAAACCTATGTTAACAGATATTTCCAACTATGCTCAAGACATTGAAATTGCAAACATTTGTGCTAAATGGTATAACTATAAAGATTTACTTAAGCAATATGATAATTTCATTGAGAATTGTATTGTATCGAAAATTTTAAGCAGCTGCACAAGTAAGGATGTTGAAGAATTTACGGTTTCATTTCAGATGATCATGTTGGAGTATTTACTGGTAAGGTATGCTGGATTTATGAAGTATTGTATTGATAAAAAGAAAGAAATAAACATTGAAGATATAAAGGATTATATTGTTGCCTTTTCGAGAATTATTGAAAATAATACTGAAGCTGTTTTAGAATTTTTTAGAGAAGGCTTTGGTGATGTGCTTATAGAAATGGGATATCTGTGTTTTATAACTTTATTTTAATAATTCATAAATAAGCGGAAATTATGTAAGAAGAATATAAAACTACTTTAGCCATGAACCCTACGGAAATTTATATTTAAATTCTCGTAGGGTTTTATTTATTAAAGTTGAAAAAAACTTTCTAATAAATGCGTGAATAAGAGAAATATTTGAAAATAAATATCTGTTTTGGTCTTATATATATAACTATTATCAATTATTGAATATAATTGAAATGAGGATAATGAAAATATAAAAAAAATATATAAACAATGTTTAAAAGATTATATTATTCTTCTACTTGTCGATGATCTAATCTGTTAAATTCATTTAAGCGGTATTCCATATTTTTTTCATAATCTTTATTAAAAATACAAGAAAATATAACATCTAAGGCATATTGAGTAGCAATATGAGATGAAAAGTGTGATATTTTCTTTTTTAGGTTCTCTTTGCTGGAAACAAAGATATGATAATTAAATAACTTAGTTAAATAGTTTTCTTGAGCTGAGCAGATAACTAATGTTTCGATTTCTTTTCGTTTTAGAACCAAAGCAATTTCTTTAATTTCAGGAGTCTTTCCTGAATAGGAAAGAATAATTGCTACTTGTTTATTTTTACTATTAGAAGCGGCGGCACGGTATACTTGGTTCATAGGTACTAAAGAGACATTAACGTACCTTCCAATGCTCTGCATTTTGTCTTGAAAATTCAAGGCTGTTTGGATGTTATTTGTAACGGCATACATATCAACTATTTCAGCATTATAAATTAAATCAACTGCATCCTTAAGCTGCTCAGTATCAAAAAAAGAGAAGGTATTGTTTAGAGTATCAATGTAAAGTTGTTTTATATTCATGGCAATTTGAAATTGAGAATTATCTTTTTTAAAAGGGAAGTTTATATCAACGATTTCTGGTTTATTCATTTTAGAAGACAGCTCTTCAACAAATTTGATTTTAAATTCTTTAAAACCATTGAGGCCAATTTTTTTACATAATCTATGTATAGTAGATATTGACGAAAAAGATACCTTTGCCAATTCGTCTAATGACATACCAGCAACTTGCTCCTGATTTTTTAATATATAATCAGCAAGTAATTTTTCTGTTTCTGTTAGATTATTTGCATATAGAAGCAAGTTATAAATTGTCATGCTGAGTGCCTCCTTAATAAATTTCATATTTTCATTTTAGCATTAATAAGAAATATTATCATCAGAACAATTTATAGAATTATAAAGAAACAGTAAGAAAAATATATGAGTATGGAAGGAGAAATAATAATGGGATATAAATTAATAGCTTGCGATATGGATGAAACATTATTAAACGACAATCATGTAATTTGTCAAAGAAATATTGATTTAATAAAAAGAGCTAAAAATGAATATGGGGTTAAATTTGTACCGGCCACAGGGAGAGGCTATGAATCTATTAAACGTGATTTAAAAGTTTTGGGATTATATGATGAGGCTGGAGAATATGTTATTTCTTTTAATGGAGGCGCATTAACAGAGAATAAAGAAGGTAAATTGCTAAAATTTAAAGGGTTAATGTTTGAAAAGATGAAAGAAATTTTTGAGTATGGTTTGACGAAAGACGTTTGTATACATGTTTATACAAAGGATAAATTATATATTTATAATTTATCAGAAAGTGAGAAGGAAAGGCTCAAAAACCAGAAGTTAGAATGCATTCTTATGAAAGAAAATACAGTAGATGTTTTAAAGGATGAACCAATTGCTAAAATTCTATACCAAAATATAGATGTGCCATATTTGATGAGTTTAGAACCAGAAATGAAGAATATTGCAGATGGGCATTGTGTTATAAGTTATTCATCAAATCGGTACATGGAATTCAATGCTCTAGGTGTGGACAAGGGAAGCGGTTTAATTGATTTAGCAGGAATTTTAGATATTGATATTAAAGATGTAATTGCTGTAGGTGATAACTACAATGATATGTCCATGTTAAAGGTAGCAGGATTATCAGTAGCTGCTGGAAATGCTGTTGAGGATGTGAAAAAAGTCTGCAATTATACAACTGAAGCTGATAATAATGAAGGTGTTGTTGCTGAATTAATCGAAAAATTTATATTTAGAGAGTAGTAATAATATTGAAGTTTGGTGATGCAAAATGATGGAACAACTGCAAGACCAATAATAGCGATATATAAAGATTATTATTAATAATTAAACCCATGACAATATTTAATTTTAATATTGCCATGGGTTATTTTTTTTATCACATAATTTCACATAATTCTATGATAATTCTTACATAAATATTGATTAAAATGAAAACAAGCTTAAAGAAAAGAAGTTTCTTAGTGAAATTTATATATCTAATTATTTTATTTGATTAGGAGGAGAGGAAATGAAAATTACTGAATTAGCAGTAAAAAAACCTTTAAGCATAATTATAGTGGTTGCTTTGATTATGGGACTAGGAATATTCGGATATGCAAATTTAGGAGCTGATTTATTTCCAGCAATTGATGCTCCTGTTATAACCATAACAACTACATATAGTGGGGCAGGTACCAAAGAAATAGAAGAAAATGTCACAAAGCCAATAGAGGATGCGGTATCTGGCATAAGCGGTATTGATACCTTAAAGTCTGGATCAGTGGAAGGTTATGGTTATACCATAATTAAATTTACCATGGATACAGATATGAACTCGGCATTTATGGATGTTCAACAGGCATTAGGAGATGTTTCAAATAAACTTCCAGAAGGCGCTTCAAAACCTATTATAAAAAAAGCAGATAAAAATGCAGCTCCAGTTATGATGATTTCAGTTTCAAGTTCATTACCTTATGGCGAACTTTATAACGCAGCAGATGATATTCAAAAATCTTTAGAAAAGATCAGTGGAGTTGGGGAGGTGACTTTAGAAGGAGCAGTTCAAAAGGAATTAATGATTGATGTTGATAAAACTTCTATGGAGCAATATGGCATAAGCATTAATACTATCGTAAGCAAGCTGCAAAGTGAAAATGTAAATATTCCAGCAGGTCAGCTTAAGCAGGAAAATTCTAAAGAGACCATGAGGGTTCTTGGTGAGTTTCAAAATATAGAGGATATAGAAAATATTCAAATACCAATGACAAATGGAGGAACTATAAGACTTAAAGATATTGCAGATATAAAGCTGGATTATCCAGATGAAAGTGAACTAGTAAGGTTAAATGGAGAAAGTTCCATAGGTATATTTGTTAAAAAACAAAGTGATGCAAATATAGTTGAAACAACAAAGGCTGTTAAAGAAGAGCTGAAAAGTATAGAGAAGACTTTGCCAAGTGGAATTAATGTTAGTATAGCAGACGATTCTTCTACCTTTATTAATGAATCTTTATCAGAAGTTAAAATAGGTCTTATTGAAGGTATAATTACAACAAGTGTTATAATGTTTCTATTTCTAAAGAGTATAAAATCTTCATTAATAGTTCTTGTTGCAATACCTACATCGCTTCTTTCCACATTTTTTATGATGTATGTTTTTAATTTTACACTTAATATTTTATCGCTTTTAGCTTTATCTTTATCAATAGGAATATTGGTAGATGACTCTATAGTTGTACTCGAAAATATTCAAAGGCACCTGAGTCAGGGGAAGGGACTTATAAGAGCAGCTATAGATGGACGTGATGAAATAGGAATGGCAGCTATATCAATAACCTTATGTGACATAGTAGTCTTTGGGCCAGTTGCTTTTATGTCTGGAATGGTTGGACAATTTTTTAGACAGTTTGGACTTACAGTAATATTTGCAACAATATTTTCGCTTATTGTTTCTTTCACTCTCACTCCAATGTTAGCGTCAAGATTACTTAAGGAAGAAAAAGATGATATAGATAGCAATGGTCATAAAGTTGAAGCTAAAAAAGGATTTATGACAAAGTTATTTGATAAAGCAAATGAAGAATATAAAAGATTTTTGCTCTGGTCACTAGATAATAGATGGAAAATTGTAAGTATTGTCATGGTAATGTTCACACTTAGTATATTACTTATTCCTTTTAAAGCCATTAAGACAGAATTTCTGCCAATAACAGATCAAAGTAAATTTACAATTAATGTTGATTTAAGTCCTGGTTCTGATATAACGGATACAGATGAAAAAGTAAAAGAATTAGAAGAACATTTAAAAAATGTACCAGAAGTAAGTGAATATTTTACTGTAATTGGAAGTGATAATGAATCTTCAGCAACGATTAACGTTGATTTAATAGAAAAGAGTAAAAGAAAGAAAAGTCAAAGTGAGGTTGCTCAGGAACTACGGGAATGGAGTAAGAGCTTGACTGGTGTTGATATTTCTGTAAATGAAAGTAATGGGCTTTCACAAGATAATGGAGATGGAGCAAAGCCTATTGCTATAAATATAATTGGTCCTAATGTAGAAGTTTTAAAAGATCTAGGTGATAAAACAGAGAGTATGGTAAAAGACATTAAAGGAACAACAGATGTTAGTAATAGCATGAAAGCTAACGAAAATGAAATTGATGTTGAAGTTGATAGAACAGCAGCTGCACAATTTGGAATTAAGCCATCAGATATTGCAAGTGCTCTTAAGGCGGCATCTAACCAAGGCACAGATGCTGGTGTATATAGAAAAGATGGTGATGAATATGATATGACTGTTAAATTTCAAGATGGACAAGTTAAAAATAAAGATCAAATGTCTTCAATAATGATAGCTAATTCATCTGGAACACAAGTACCATTAGATCAAGTTGCAAAGGTGTCTTTAGGTGATAGCCCACAGGAGCAATTAAGAATGGATAGAGATGAAATGGTGACTATATATGCAAATGTACAAGGCAGAACAGTAGGAAGTGTAAATACAGATATTAAAAAAGCTATTGAAAATGAAGATATGCCTACAGGTTATGAAGTGACTTACGGAGGGGATCAGCAAAATATGGCTACTTCTTTTAAATCGCTAATTGAAGCTTTGGCTGTATCTATAGTACTTGTATATATGATATTGGTTGTTCTATATGAATCTTGGCTTACACCTTTTTTAAGGATGTTATCACTTCCTTGTGGAATGATCGGAGCATTAATAGCTTTGGTCATTACTAGAAATACTTTAAATATCGTAACAATGATTGGACTGATAATGCTTGATGGACTTGCTTCTAAAAATGGAACTCTGCTTATCGATTATACGAATACATTAATGAAGAGAGGAATGCCTTTAAGAGAAGCTCTTATAGAATCAGGAAGTACAAGACTTAGACCAATCATGATGACTACAATAACTATGATTGTTGGTATGCTTCCAACAGCATTGGCCATGGGTCAAGGAAGTGAATATAGATCAGGAATGTCTATAGCACTTATTGGGGGAATGATTACCTCTACAATATTATCTCCAGTACTTATTCCAGTTGTGTATACATTGATTGATGATATGAAAAAGAGAATTTTAGAGAGAAGAAATAGTAAAAAAGGGGTCAGCAATAAACTATAGAGGTATAACTAAGCTATGCTAAAATAGCTGCAGCGTGTGATATTTAAAGTGAAAGGAGACAAATTATGAAAAGTATTAAACTTAGAAAATATACAATATTGGCAAGTATTATCTTAGCAGCATCAATACTTTTTGCCGGATGCACTAAAAGTACTAGTAATACAAATGATCCTAAGAATGTTAAAACTGTTGCTGTTAGTACAACTTCTATTGAAAATTATACAGAGTATGGAAGCACATTAAAAGCGAATAGTGAGGTAACAGTTGCTCCAAAAATATCTGGCAAAATCGCAACTATGAATGTTGAAGTAGGACAACAAGTTAAAAAAGGTGATGTATTATTTACATTAGATTCAGCTGAATTACAGGCACAATATAAGCAGGCACAGGGTGCTTTAAGTTCGGCACAAGCTAATTTAACCCTCACAAGTGATTCGGAGTTTAAGCAGAAATTAATTCAGGCTAAGTCAGATCAAAGCTTAGCACAAAATGCATATAATGATGCTAAAAGTGCATTTGATAAGGTAAAAACACTATATGAGGCAGGAGCTTCTACCAAGCAGGATTTAGATGATGCACAATCTAAACTTAATTCAGCTGAGACACAGCTTAACTCGGCTAATGATAACTTAAATCTTTTAAATAATAAAGTTGGAAGTCAGACAGCAGCTGTAGCTGAGTCTCAGGTGGAGCAGGCACAGGGTGCAGTAGATTTAGCTCAGGCACAATTAGACAATACTGTAGTTAAAGCACCAATTGATGGCGTTGTTTCTGAAAGAGATGCTGATGCAGGAGAAATAGTATCAAGTTCGAAAAGTGTAATTACTATAGCAGATAATAGCAGTCTTATTGGTGAAATAAACATAAGTGATAAGGATTTATCTAGTATAGCAATAGGAGAATCTGTGGAAGTAAAAGTTAATTCTCTTGAAGATAAGAATTTTGAAGCAGTTATAGATAATATAAGCCCAACAGCTGATTCTAAAACTCAATTATATAATGTAAAAGTGAAACTGGCGAATGATGACTCTTCTTTAAAATCAGGAATGGTAGTGAAGATGTTGCTTCCAAATAATAAAAAAGATAATATACCTGCACTTCCAAATAATGCAATAGTTGTGAATAATGGAGTTCAATATGTATATGAAGTGGTTGAGGATAAAGTGAAAAAAATACCAGTAAGTGTTGGAATTTCTGATGGAAAGTATACCGAAATAACTAGTGGAGTAGAACTTGGGGATAATGTTATTATAGAAGGACAGAGTTTTTTAAATGATGGCGATAAGGTCAATATAAGTAATTCCTAAAATGTATAGTAATAATACAATAAAAAAGTAAATATAGGACGTCAGAATTTCTAATAATAACATTAAATAACTAATGGGATAGAATTAAGT
>JAEZKY010000213.1 GCA_023435985.1 Bacillota bacterium
GCTTTAGAGCTTCTTGTGCAGCTGAATCTATCGTTTCTTTTGATAACTCATTTATTTTTTTAAATTCAATAATAATTCCTAACTTTGATATATCTTTTGGAATTATCATTACATCATATCTTCCATAACCACTTTCCTTATTTGATTTAACTTCATAACTCTCCGAAAGTGATACAAGCATTCCAAGGACAAATGCATGATATACTCTTTCTGGTTCCTTCCCCGATACATCAAAATAACTTAGATTATCTAAAACAAAATCTTGAAATATATAGCTGAAATTTTCTATATCCCCACATATTAATCTGTTTAGCATTTCTTCATATTTTTGATTGCTTAAAGCTTCTTTGAACCATTTTTCAATTAAATTTTCATAAAATATATGAACTTCTTCATTTGGAATTTTAAGCTCACAGTTTAATCTTCCCCTAATAACTTCAGTTTTTGCAGCTTTTAAATATCCGCTCAAAGTCAAAAAACTCCAAATATTCTCATTTGAATCTTCAACTTCAGACATTACTATATTATCATCTATTATTTTATTTATTGATTTTCCTTCTATAAGTTCTTTAAGTTCAATTTTTATATTATTGTTGCCTTTAAGAAGTAATCTTTTAATTAAATCGTTACTGCTGCTATTAATCCAATAAGGCATAAAGCCTTCTCTTCTATTTTTTAAATAATTTAAAACTGACCAAGGATTATATATTATTTCTCCACCAAAAACATAACCATTATACCAATACTTAACACCTTCCAGTTCATTAGAAGCCTCATAATACTTAGCTAGTTCCTCTACTTCCTCTTCAGTAAATCCAAATTTATCATTAAAACTATGTCTTAGGATTGTATTTACTTCTAAATTATTTAAACCAGAGAAAATACTTTCCTTCGCAACTCTAAGAATTCCTGTAATCAAGGATTTTTCAACATATGGGTTATCTTTAAGAGCTGAAGTTAATAAATTTCTTATAAGTGTAATCATTTCATCGTAGTATCCACGCAAATATCCTTCTTGAATTGGTACATCATACTCATCTATAAATAGCATTACCTTTTTCCCATAATGCTTATTCATATACCTCATAAGATTACTTATACTTTCTGACAAAAGCCCTGCAGATGGATTTCTCAAAATTATATCTCTAAACTCACCTTTATCAAATTCTGATAATTTAGGACTATCTAATAGATAATCATGCTCCTTATATAAATTGGATAATAACATCTTAATTCCATCTTCAAAATTATCATAAGATAAATGTTTCTGATTTTTAAAAGTAATAAAGATAACAGGATATCCCCCTTGAAGATCCATAATTTCTTTTTCATTTTCTATTTTTAAACCTTTGAATAAATCTTTAGTTTCTTCTTTTATTCTTATATCAAAAAAATACTTAAGCATGCTTAAATTTAATGTCTTTCCAAATCTTCTTGGTCTTGGTGTTAATATTATTTTTGCTCCATTTTCAATAAACTCTTTTATAAGGAGACTCTTATCTACAAAGTAATTGTCTCTTTCTATTAATTCTTTAAAGTCAGAGTTTCCTATCTGTATAGTTTTTTTCACTAAATAATCATCCCTTCCATTAAGATTTAATTTATAATTTACAACGTACACCAAATAGCCTTTCTATTTTACGTCAATTTTTTATATTATTATATCTTAATAAAGTATTTGCTTAAAACTCATGTTCTACCGCTTACATGAGTTTTAGAAATCACTTTTTACTTATATACAATTTAGGTATATATAACTATTATAGCCTATAAATAATCTCCTTAAAACAAAAAACAGCCAGGATAAACTTAATAACCTTATCCTGACTTGAGATAGCCTACTTAATCCAAGCGCCATCTGCTCCTAATTTATAACCATCTACTGTTGTGTTTGAAAGCATTTCACCTGATGCCTTTAAATAATACCATGTTCCATTATCATTTAACCAGCCTGTTCTCATTGCTCCTGAAGACGGATCTAAATAGTACCATTGACCGTTGATGTACTTCCAGCCTGTAGCCATAACTCCGTTAGTTGTATCTAAATAGTACCACACTCCGCCAGAAGCCTGTAACCATCCTTTAAACTTAGTCCCATCTGCATTATTATAGCTCCAGCTTCCATTTGTTAAAACCCAGCCTGCCTGCACTGTGCTTACTGGAGGTGTAGTATTCCCTGCAGTACTTCCCGTATTAGTTCCAGTGCCAGCACCTGCTCCTTCGTTATCATCTGAAGTTTCAGAGCCCTTACTTATTATAGAATAAATTTCATCATTTGCATTCCAGGCAATTAAATTATCTTTATCATAAACTGATAAATCTGTATACTCTTCATCGTCATCCACTGTATAGACCTTTTGGAAATCCTCATCGTTATCAAATTCATAAACAGCTTCATCTGATACTGCCCATAGGTTTCCTTGCGAATCAATGTCTACATCACTTTCACCATTTGAAAGTTTTACATGATCATAATCTCCTAATTCGATATAATAAGTTGAACTTTTAGTCTTTAAATTAACCAACTGTGCTTCAACCGAATCACTGGTAACTTCATAATTAACTAATTTTCCACCAGCCACTGTGAAATTAGATTCATCGCCTCCTAAAAGTTCAGTACTTTTACCATCTGCATCAGAAAGCATATAGCTATATACATCCTTAGCATATTTAATTCCATCGACTTTTCCCGAAGCTTGAGTTTTTGATATAATCTGAATAGTTTCAAAGCTTACTGCTGTTCCATCATCTGAAGCAGAAATAGCTGTAGCACTTGAGCTTACCGTTATTCCATTAACTTCTTTTACAGTAACTCCGCTCTTAGCAGCCTTTACTGTAATCTTAGCTAATCTATAGATATTATTTGAGTCTTGTCCAATGACTTTAGCATCACTAACCTGAGCTGTTACATTAGAATCTTCATTATTAGTGTTTTGAATAGTAGATGTCTTTCCATCACTTAGCTTTACTTTTATCTTTCCAATATTATAGTCAGCATCTACGTATTTGCCATTAGCATCTGTGTAAACATTAATTATGCCAACACCACCATTTGTACTGCTATCTTTTGCAGTGTATTGAGCTTCATACCATGCATCATCTGAAAACTTAGCTCCTTTAAGTGCCATTATATCTTTAATTTCTTTAGCATCTGCATCATCAATTCTTCCGTCATTATCACTTTTAATCTTGCTTCTTAAAGCTACTGAAGCATTATCTAAAGTATCTCCTTCAAGATCATCCTCACTTACCTTACCTGAGGACAAATCAACATAATAATCTCCGTCATCTGCTTTAACATACTTGCTTCCGTAAATTTCAGCCTTATCATCATAATCAATATCATCTAATTCTGAATATTTTCCATTACTTAAGTAATATGCAGCTTCATCCTTTTTATAAGGCTGTCCACTTATATAAAATTCTCCATCCTTATAGGCTATAGCATTATAAATTTCTCCCTTTTTTGATTGTAATTCATCAGAAGCTGCTGCTTTTGCACCACTTGGCAGTACTGAAACCATTGCTGCTACAATTACTAATAATGATGTTATTTTATTTGTTCTTTTAAGCATACTTTTCCCCCTAAAATTCTTTCTTAGTTCATTATATCAAATACTTTTTATCTATCGTAGTATAATTGCTAATTAATTTGTAAAATAAATGTGTAATGTTATATTCATATTGTAATATATCTTAAATCAACTCAATTTACTCTACATCCTAAAATTTAATTGTTCAAATACTGCTTTTCCTTAGCTGGAATTCCCACAATTGATCTAATTCCATAATATCTGCATATAGACGTATTAGCATAATGATTTGGATCTTCTGTAATATCAGTTAGGTCATATAAAGCATCATGATGAGATAAAAATGGGTATTTATGTGATATCATTGGTGTAGAGATATCCAAATTTCCTTTAGCTTTTTCTGATAATATATATTCCTCACGTTGTTTAGTCTGGGTCCTTATCTCATAAGTAGACATAACATTGTCAAGATATTAACTATAAAATTACATGTAGCAAACATAATTACTGTTAATGCTAATCTTCTAAGCATTAAAATCGTTTTCTCATTAACATTCATATTTATATTTTCAAAATCGAACTTTTCGTACAATATTCCAACTGATATTACAACAAAAACTACAACACAGAACCAAGTTCTTTCAGGTGAAGTTGGAGCTGCAAGCATGCAGAAAGCTGCTACAAATGAAGCTATAACAAATATAATACTTTGATAAATACAATTGTTCTTCTTAAAATCAAAATATCTTTTACCTAAAAAGAATACAACAGCTAATATTATAAAAATTGCAAATAAATAAGCTACCCAGAAATAACTTATCATGAAAAATTTAAATATAAATGAAAGATGTACCTCTGATTGTTCCACTGCACTTCCATTTTCACTAGACCAACCTGCTAGTATTCCAAGTAAAAATAGGCTTTCCTATTAAAGTAAATAACTGTTGGTAAAACTCTCCCCATATTCTTCCACCCCATGAGAAATAGTAATTATGCATGGAAAATAGAATATCTTTTAAATTTGTAATGTGGGTTTCGGTTCCATTTATATAGCCTAGGGAATAATCATCTACAAGTAATGGGGTTATTTAGAATATACATGGCTATTGCAAAGAATATAAGAATATAATGCTGGATATAAATGTGGTGTTTCTTATTGAAGGGGTTGAAAAGTATTTGTTCTCAAAGGTATTATAACCAATGAATATTTTTTGTTTCGTATTAATGAAAGTCTCTTTAATCTCTTTTTTCAAAGTTATTTTCTCCTTTGCAGGTTTATAATTGAGCCAGTTTCTTTTACTTAAATCATTTGTAACACAGTATTATACAATAAACCCATTTATCATAAAAGTCTCCAACATACTATCTTTTTATAATAAAGTAATTTTTCTTATAAAAGCTAATGCCATACTTTATAATATTTTTATAGCCTTCACTTCTAAGTTCTAAACCACAACCTTTGTTTTCTATTTGTTTTATAGCTTCTTCTGCCTTTTCTTCTAATTCATCTATATCTTTAGCAACTTTAAATTCAATGACTATTGCTATGCCTCTGAGTGAAACTGATTTAATGAATAAATCACTTCTTCCTGTTCCACCCTCTCTGTTGGGTTTTACGATATAATCATACATATTTGCTAAAGTTCCAACTACAAAGCCATGATAGAAATTTTCGTAAGCAGTCTTCCAAGTTCAGTTCCAAAGGTTTCAGCATCTCCATTAATTATTGCAGTATATAATTTGCTTAAATCTTTTTCCTTTACCTTATCATGAAACCATTTTTAAATTTTTCTTCTTAGGAATAAAGGCAAGTTCAAAATTAGGCTGTTTAGCCGATTTCAATGATAAATTAATTACTGGATATTGACCCATGTGCGAAGTATACTGTTCCCCAGCTTTCATTATATTTATTTTTTAGAAAAGGTACAAATTATCTTCGCTTCTGTTTTCAAAAAAATATTGTAGCATACTCATATTTAAGGTTTTTCCAAATCTTCTTGGTCTAGTAAATAAATTAACATCTAGCTTTATTATCTAATAAATCTTTTATAAGCAATGTTTTATCAATAAAATAATATCCTCTAGTTATAAGCATTTCAAAATTATCTATTCCTATTGGTAGTGGTTTAAAATTCATTATATCACTTACTATTCATTACTTAGCTTTTCTTCTTATATTATATCCTATAATATATTTGCTTAAAACAAAAACACATTACTAAACATTTAAATTTAGAAAAGTACTTGCACTTGGAAACTTCTGTTTTCCCCGGGGATGCTTCCGAGGTCCGAAGAAGTGAGGTTGCTAAGTTTAACATTCCTCTAATTAAGTACTTCTACTTTATAATTTACTGAATTCAGTAGAAATTTAATCCCATCTTAATTCTGATTCTTATTATATTACATTTTAATCCACTACTTAGTTATATTTACTTTCCGTAATAAATCTTATATCTAACGTTAGTCTTAACTTTTGCATTGACTCTTTAATTGCTTCATTGAGCTCAAGCATATTTTTATTTGTCTTAACTAATTCCATATCACTCTCTATGTAATTATTTTCATTAACGGCATAGCCATCAAATCCTGCTAAATATACTTGATGTACTGACAATCTTTTAAGTAAGTTAATTAACATTAAACCTGCATTATCAGAAATTAATTGATTGTCACTAAGCAAATCTGAATAATTTATTATTGAATATAAATCATTTTTATTAGTAGTAATATTGGAAGTAAGTATCATTTTTTGATCTTTAGCTATACTTATTATATCGGCTAACTCATCAAACCTTTTTAAATTACTAATAAATATACAATCACTTTTTATTGTTTGCGGAATAAAATTAGTACTTATTACAAATAAATTCTCATTATATATAATATCATTTATTAGATTTATATTTGTTCCTAAAGATTTACCTGGTGCAACTACAAGCACCTTTCTACCATCTATTATATTTTTTAATTTCTCTAGTTCTTCGTTGTCATCTATATACTTATTCTGATAATTCATATATACTTCTTCGATATAATTTTTATCATATATAGCACGCTTTTCATCATGGATATTACTTAAAATATTACTTATTGATTTTACAGTAATAGTCTGCTTGTTCATCAAATATGTTGCATAGTTAGGATGGCAATCATTTATAGCTGCTAAACAATATGGCACGGAATATCCCCATGGATACTTTGCATAAATATTATTTAAATGCTCATCTATTATCTCTAGTAAATCCTCAATATTGTATTTTTGTACCAAATTCGTATTTATATATTGAGCTAATAATTCTGTACATAAATTACCTGCACCTCTTCCCATACCAAAAACAGCTGAATCTATGATAATCGTTCTTTTAGTTTGTAACATCATTAATTCTTGTGCGTTTGAAAAAGATAGTTGCAAATTATTATGTGAATGAAAACCTATGTGTATGTCTTTATTAAGATTATTATCTATTAGATAATACATTCTTAATAAAGTATTCTTATACATAGAACCTAATGTATCTACAATGTAAAATGCATAGGGCTTTATATCATTAACCTCTTTAATAAGATTTATAATATTTAAATCCTCATAAGTTGCAATACCCACTGGTTGGATAAAAACTTTATATCCTTTATATATTAAATCTTTGCAAACTTTTAATGCCTCTTCTATTTCTCTTTCATGAAACGTAACCCTTATACCATCTATGGAAGTTCCATCATAGATTGGGATATCATTTATAACTAAATTGGGATATGCTATCATGCCAACATACATTGTATTATCATTTTTATCAACTATATAATCTTTAATCATAGATACATTTTTAAATAATGTTGTATCTCTATTCCCACCTTTATACGTTAAGAATCCACATTCAATAATATCAATATTAGACTGTGATAATTTTGATATTATTTTCTTAATCCCACGTTCTCCAAAATTCCAATCATTAACATAACCACCATCACGTAGAGTGCAATCTAAAATTTTTACATTACTCATTTGTTATTTCTCCATTTGCTAAACGTTCTTCAATAATTATTCTTACCTTTTCTAAATCTTTGGGAGTATCTACCGAAAGTGAATCTGAATCAACATAAGTGAATAACATGGACTTTCCATTTTCTATAAACCTTAAATGGTCAATATCTTCTATTCTCTCAATACTTCCCATCGGAACTGAAACAAAAAAATCTAAAGCCGATTTGTTGAAGCATTCAATCCCTACATACTTGTTATATTGAAACAGCAATGTTCCCTTAGGATAAGGAACAGGTGTACGTGACATATAAATGCATTTTCCCTCCTCCGTAGCAACAATTTTGATGTTAGCAAAATCAATTGTCTCTGCTGGATCAGTTAAAATACGCATTGCACCGCCAAAATAAAAATCATTTTGTATCTGCTCAGGTATAATTTTAGAAATAAGTTCAGGTTTAATTAACGGTTCATCTCCGTTTACACAAATGTAATAGTCAGCCTCTACTTGTTCTGACACTTCATGAATTCGTGTAATATGTTCTGGGCAACTATCCGATGTCATAATATATTTCATATGGTATCTGTTACACACTTCAGCAATACGTTCATCATCCGTCGCTACAAATACATCTTGCAACTTAGCAACTTGTGTTACTTGGTTATAAACCCACCAAATCATGGGTTTTCCACAAATATCAGCAAGTGGTTTTCCAGGAAAACGTGTTGATTTATATCTTGCTGGTATCACTCCAATAATTTTCATTAAATCTCCTCCTATTTTTAAATAAACAAATGTTAATATTTATTATAAACACTTATACATATATTATTTTACTACATTATAATTATAATTTGTGAATAGTTAAAGTTTTTTGTTATATTCTTAACATATAATTTGAAGCGTGTTATTTACCATAGTTTATAGTTTAACTATTAATGCGGTAAAAAAAGAACAGCTCTTCGCCGTTCTTTTTATTTCTTTATGAAAATCACTTATTTGCTACATCTTAAAAAGTTATTTACCTTTAATCTTATCTAAAAAATATCTAATAGGAGCTGTCAATTTCCATGAAGCAGAATTTGATAGTGTATCATATTGCAATTTATAAGTATTACATTGCTGTTTTACTTTTTTCAAATCATCTAAAAGCCTTGAATGCTCACCCATAAGGTTTTCATATGTTTCCCCTAATTTACCATTATCTTCAGCAAGTCTCTCGTATTCATTGCATCTGTGTGCATGTTCTTTAACTAGGTTTTGATAAGTTGTTTTCAATTCTTCATTATTCATGTTCAAAACAGTTATTTTATTTGCTAAATATTGTATTTTCCTATTCAATTCTATTGAACCGTTAAATTGATTATCTTTAGCATTAACACAAACAGCTGTATTTTCATTATTTGAAATACACTTTCCTGAAAGATCAAATCCTTGGGCCATTAACATCTTTCTTAACCGATCAACACCACTTTCCTCTAATATGCTAGATTCAATGCCCCTGCAAGAAAGATAATAATTCAAGTTATAATTATATATCTCACTCTCTGTAGGTTTCGTCAATCTCCAACGTAAGTATTCAACGTCAAGCATTAATTCATATGGAATAAGATATGCAAATGTAACGTAATTCACAAATTCCAAATCAGCTACAGACTCGTCTATAATTGATAAATCTCGTTGAGCTTTAAAAGCATATGGAGAATTTCCTAAAACATATGCTGTACGTCCCCAAAGCATAGCTTCAAATGCCATATTTGAACTAACTACAGCTATTCTTTTGCAGCGATTAATGAAATGCATAGCTGTTGGAGAATTATCAACTAAATGACTACTTGGATTGCCTCTTGCCGGATCTCCTGGATGCAACCTTATGGACAAAACTTTTTCGTTATAGTAACGTTTTACCATGGTTATAAGCTCTAAGTTATTTAAAAACGAAGAATTAGCAAACATAATCATATCTATTGTATATGTACATGCTATTCCCATTTCATATTCTGGTTTACAATCTAGCAAGTTAATATTTTCAATAAATTTATAATCCAAAAACATAGATAATATTTCTTTACGAGATAACAAATAAACTGAACTTTCTTGTATTTCATTAATAAATTTTTCATATCTTTTTGAGAGTTCATTTTCCTCACTGAGGTTCATGTAGGCTGTCTTTCTATATACAGGACCACGAAATGGTCCCCATTCCAAATGAACTATAGGTATATTTCGCTGTTCAGCAATATAAGAAAGACTTGGAATATGAATAAATGTAAAAATTCCTTCAATAGTATCCTTATTTTTTTCAAGAATGTCATCTATAATAGCACCAATATATTCTTCAAAAGATTTGGAACGTTGTTTTAATAAATGTATCCAAGCTGCAGTTTGTGAACCATATTCTTTAATTAATTTTTCTTCTATCTCTTTTGATATAGGATATTGTTGTATTTTATACATATCATCTGATGTTGGAACATCGTATTCAAAAAGTTCTCCGGTCTCTGCACGTGTTTCTGGTAAACCACCTTGTCTAAATACTTCTGGATCACTGAAATATTGTTGTTGTGCAATAATAGGGGCATTGTACTTTTTAGCCATACTTAGAAATTTATAGAATATCCATAAATAATAATTATCATTAGCAGGGTCTAAAGTAAAAACAAATGGTACAAACATCTACATCACCTCAATCTTTAAATCTATTAATTTTGCCCAATGTTCTTTCTATGATTATCTTTGCTAGAGGATATATTTTTTGCTCAAACTAAAATCAAAATATACTTAATATATTAAACATGTAATAGCCTTTCAATTACATCCAATTAATGCTGAGCTTATTTCAATATTACTCAACTATCACTTCTACATTTAAATTTCTCAGCACCTATATTGTATTTATAATATTCATAATCTTAAAATCATATTATAAATTATTTTTTATCTACTTTGATATCAACCCGTCGTTTGTCTCCAAAGTATGTTACGCCCTCTTGAACCATTTGATACTCAAGATATGTTGATTCTGCATTAGAAGGTGCTTGAAAATCTCTAAGAACAAATGTGTACTCTTCACCTGGTCTTATTTCTTTTCCATCTGGAATCTCTAATCTATATCCATAATCAACTCCATTTTGAAAAATGCATAATTTAACATTTTTTTCTTTCTTCCATATCTCATTACTTGTATTTTTAACAGTAATATCAACATTATATTTTTCACCACGTTTAATTTCTGTTGGTGTATTATCAGAAATAATTTCTGATGTTGGATTTATTAACGGTGGCTGATAATCCGCTAAACCTAATACTGTATTGTCTAATCCAGCTCCTATAATTATGTCAGGCTTAACTTCAGAATAAATCTTATTAAGATTTCCAATATCCAACTGATGAATAAATACTAATTGCGAAAAGCTTTCTGCCATATTATTGAGCATAAACATCCAAACATAACTATCACCAACAACAATTGCTTTTGGCAATGTTTTATCCTTGTTTACAAAATAATTATAACTTTTCCATGGATCATTTGACTTATAATTAATTTTATCAAAAAAGCTTTTATCTGAACTAGCTGTTGGTTCAGATTTTAATTTAAAATCATAATCTGTCTCTGTTGTAAATTTGCTACCGTCTAATACAGTATCTTTTTCATATGGAGTAATATTAAAATCATCCTCTGTTAATATTTTTAAATTTGGAATATGCTTCTTAGCTTGTTTCATAATCTCTGTATATCCTATAAACCCTCCATAGTTATTCCAATGAGATTGGTCATATGCCTTTGAATATATAACTCTGGATTCCTTTGCTTTTCTTAATACGTCCGATGGCACATTTAAATCAAAATTATCATTACCTTCAAATTTATCTTTCATCTCATCAATTAATGATTCATTATTGATACGCAATATATTATCTGGTAAATATTCAGAATACATATTTGATTTCTGTGGGAAAACTGTTATTGAAAGATCTGTTCCTAAACTTTTAAAATATTTTGTTATTTCAGAATACCTATTTTTATAGAAATCTATTTGTTCCTGACTAAGTAAATTTGCATTTTGAACATCTGCAAGACTACTATCATTCATTAAAAACAACCAATTATCTTTACCAATAACAACCTTATTATTGCTATTATTAATTTCATTAAACCATTTAAAATTTATTTTATTATTCAAATTCATAAAAAAACTTCTAAATCCAATATTATCATTTAACCAAGCCTTGAATCCGGTAGGAAACTTTGCATCAATCTTTCCTGTAGTTTCATCAAATACCTTTGGAAAACTTGCCAAATACCTATTCTCTGACTCTGAAACTTTTCCGCTTATCCTATTTACAAATAGTAGTGGTGCTGTAATCATTATAATAAAACATAGTATAAGTATAATATTAATCTTTTTTGATTTCTTCATAATTCTACATCCCACCTCCCTAGAATTTAAAATATATAAATGAATTATAAGTTGATGTCATAACATACATTATAGAAATAAAAAATAATATAATTAAATAGACATTTGTACTTATTAATTTAAAATATGTCCCTTCAATTGGTTTAAGTATTCTATCTAGCACTTCTTTTAATGGAATAAAGCATATTATTGCTAATATTATCAGCGTAACAACTTTAGGTGACAGATACCAAAACACTGTAAATCCAACATTTTTAGTACTTACTAAACCAAACATTACGGCGATATATTCCATTGCATATTTTAAACCTGGTGCCCTAAATAATACCCAACCCAATATTACTATTAACATTGCATAAATCCATTTTATGAACTTCGGTAGTTTTACTTGAATTTTTTTAATTTTAAAAACTTTCTCTATAATTAAAAATATTCCGTGCCATAACCCCCAAATCACAAAATTCCATGCAGCACCATGCCACATACCAGTAACCAAAAATACCACAAACAAATTGAAATACATATTTCCTTTGCGATTACCGCCCAATGGTATATATAAATAATCTCTAAACCATGTAGATAAAGAAATATGCCATCTACGCCAAAACTCTGTCAAGCTTTTAGAGATATATGGGTAATTAAAGTTTTCAAGGAAATCAAAACCAAGCATTTTACCTAATCCTATTGCCATGTCACTATATCCACTAAAATCAAAATAAATTTGCAACGTATAACAAATGGCTCCAACCCAAGCTATTGCAATGCTATTTTCATTTGGCGCTTTTCCAAAAATCTGATCCGCTACAATCCCTAACTGATCTGCTATAATCACTTTTTTAGCTAATCCCATTATAAATCGACGTATACCATAACAAAACTTATCGACAGTACATTCTCTACTGTCTATCTGTTCATACACGTCTTTATATCTTGCAATTGGTCCTTGAATGAGTTTAGGAAATAATACCATATACAAAGTAAAACTTATTAGATTTTTCTGAACTTTTACTTTTTCCATATATAAATCCAATGTATACGACATTCCTTGAAATGTAAAAAAAGAAATTCCTAATGGTAATGCTATATTCATCAACGGAATCCCTATACCAAATGCTTTATTAGCAGATGAAATAAAAAAGTCCATGTATTTAAAATAAAATAGTAATCCTAAATTTAATAGTACTGTTAATGTTAATACTGTTCTTTTTCCTAGTTTATTAAAATTTATTTTTGCATAATTTATACACAGTCCCATTAAATAATTTATTATAATTGACGTAAACAGAACAATAATAAATTTTGGCTTACCTACTGCATAAAAAATAAAAGATGCAATAATCAAAAAAATATTTCTATACTCTTTCTTTAGCAAAAAATTTCCTAATAAAACTAGCGGTAAAAATGCAAATATAAATATTATTGATGAAAAAACCATCTATTCTAACCAGCCCTTTCTTTAATTATTTTTCTTAAAAAAGATCGACACGTAATCCATAAGTATACTATTGACTTAAGTCTAAAAAACTTAATGCTTCTATAAATAAACTTACTCAATTCGAATATATCATCTAATAAAAGAGAAAGCATGCTTTTTAATCGTCACTTATGTTATAAAATTTAAGTGACGATTTATTTTAAATATTAATCTAAAATTTTCAAATTTAATATATATAGTTTATATTAAACACCTCTAAAAGTATTTTTAATGTTGAAAGAATAAAGAATATTCCTAAAAACTATTTTTCTATACTAACTGATATTATTAAATTTAGATATTCAATTATTGTTTAATATTTATGTCTCATATTATTCTTTCTTAAACCATCTTCTATATGTTCTTTGTAAAAATAATCCCAAATTACGTTTTGTGGAATTTTCACTTATTAACAAGTTATGTAAAAACATTTTTAATTTGTTTTTTATTGGATTCCCCATTCTTAATTCAAGATTATCTACTTGGTTTTCTAAATGATTAAAATTCCCAAAATCAAACCCTTTTCTATATAAAGTTGTACAAATTTTTTCTAACATATATCTATAATTCATTAAGTCACTTCTAGCATCATCAGTATTAATAACATCAGCATAATAATATCCTGCATCTTGAGCTATAAATCCATAACTTCTTTCAATGGCATGTAAAATAGTAAAATCAGATTTATATTCAATATCAAAATCATCATACGTAAAACCATGAGATATGGCTTTACTCATAGCATCTGAACGGAACCAAAACATATCGCCATAAGCAGATGGAGTTAATTTACTCAAATCTATATTAACCTTTAAACCTAATTTATCTGCCAATTTTTTAACATTAGCATTATTTCCATCTTGTCCTCTAAAAGCTGCCATGAAATAGTCACCATGATATACCATAGGTGATCCTAATATTCCCAATCTTGGATTTTCTTCAAATAAATTAATTATATTTTTAATTACTTCTGTAGTTCCAATTAAATTTTGATAACATCTTTCAGCAAATTGTTCACCTTGCACGCTAAACAATGAATAAGGTGATTTCTTATCATGGTAATAACAGATATATTCATACTCACCTTTTGTAATAACATCTGCATATGTAATCCAAAGAGTAGACATTGCTACTCCTACATTAGGACGAATTTTGCAAATATAATTAAATTTCAAGTCATCAAATGCTTTAATAATACTAGCTTCCGTCTCTTTGCTAGTTGTAGTTATATAAAAATAAGTATTTTCTGGAAAGTTCTTCGAATAATTAACAATAGTATCTACTTGATCTTCATAATAAATATGAAGAATAACTGCAATTTTTTTATTATACCTAAAAGGTTTATCTATTGAATGTTTAGAAACTACATATTCTAATTGCAACTGGTTATATATATCTGTTAAATTTTTTGTTCTTAAAATATAATCCCATATCATATTCACATCATAATTTGTATTGTTATTAATATATTCCATAGCCTCTCTTGGGTCTTTTCCATAATTAACATGCATACTCTGTTCTTTTACATCAGTACAAAATGGTCTAATACGTGCAAAAGGAATCCTATCGCCACTAATCAATTTGCTCATATTGTGCGTTAAATTATCAAAGAAATAACCTTTTAGTTTATCACTTTGATATGAATCTATCCTAAAGCCAGCATCTAGCACATATTGATAAAAGTCTATTTCAGCAAAAAAATATGTGTCCCAGTCTTGTTTTACTGGTGGCTTCTTACTCCAGTAATTACGAAATTCTGGTGAATGGAGCAAACGCCCCCTTATAACATAAAAATATGGTATAGATCCCACAAAATGACCATGTTTCATGGGCCTTCCAGCAATACTTGTATATGATTTTTCTTCAAAATTTTTCATTGATCCATAAAAATCTGCATTAGACTTTTCCATATCATCAAACATTTCTTGTAAAGGGAAAAATGGTCCAAAGAAACTATCATTAAGCATTAATAATTCATCATATTTATCAAGGGTTTCCCAACCAATATATTGGATTCCTTCAATCCAACTATATGCTAGTAACCCCACATTTTCTCGAACTAAAATATCATCTGTTAACTTTTCTAGTTCATCTCTACTTTCAGCAGTGAGCGTTCCACTCACTACTGCTAAAATACAATCTACTTCTTTACGCAATTCCTTAAGATAATATTTTCTAAATTCATCTAATATCCCATCTTTATCATAAATAACATACATAGCTATTCTTTTTTTACTATTTTTATTTAGATTATGATTCACATCATCCCCTATCTTATACTTTTGAGTAATACCTTCTTTCACTCCATTTACCTCCATTAATTGTATTGTTTAAAGCGACAAAAGTTATATTATAGAATTATACTAAAACATTTTCTTTTATATGGTTAAAAGTGTCAAATGCATGTAAAATACACTCATCCATATTAAAATAACGAAAATCAGCTAGTCTGCCACAATAGAACAGCTGTGGGAATTTCATAGCTTCTTTTTTGTAAAGCTCATGAAGTTTTTTAGTTTCTTCAGTAATCACAGAATAATATGGTGCGCTTTTTCCACCCTTAATATAGGCTATCGGATATTCAGTAGCAATTGTAGTTCCTTGAGCTTTTTCATTACCTGGTGTTAAAAATTTATATTCTGTTTTACGAGTATATCCTTCTGCTTGTGGAAATGATATAATTGCCTCAGGATAAATTCTTTCCTTATCAAACCAATCATATTTAATATCTAATGAACGATAAGGTAATTCTCCATATTTCATACCAAAAAGTTCATCAAGAGCCCCAGTATATACCAATAATTCTAAAGGTTCATTATCATATAATACATTATTTTTCGCTTCATCAAAAACAATATGTTCCACTGCATCTTCATTAGTTCTAATAGATATATTAGGATGATCTAACATATTTTTGATAAGCGTAGTAAATCCTTCTGTGGGTATATATTGAAAATCTTTATTCATATATCTTTCATCATAATTCATAGCCATAGGTACACGATCCATTATGCTTTTATCTAGTAAATCTGTTGATACTCCCCATTGTTTTGCACAATATGTTTTATATGATTTTTCAAATAATAAGTTAGCGAAATCAGCTATTTCTTTTTCTTTACTTTTAGTTAATTCTCCGATAGGCACACGATCTCTTCCTTTAAAATCTTTTCGTAATTTATTGATTACTATCTCAGCCTTTTCACAGCCAATCATTTGTTGAACTGATTCAAAATTAAATGGCAATCTTACATAAGTATCATCCATAAAACTAAGTTCTTTTACAGTATATTTTTGCAGTTTTGCATATTGAGCAAGATATTTAACAATACTCCACTCATTAGTTACTAAGACATGTGGTCCATATTTTTGCACCATAATATTATGCTCATCTTTTTCATCATACATATTTCCACCAATATGACTACGTTTTTCTACAACAGTTACAGATTTATTACATTCTTCCGCAAGCTTACGTGCTATTACTGCTCCTGAAAAACCTGTACCAACTACTACTATTTTTCCCATTATATAATTCTCCTTCAATTTTGTATTGTTAACATTTAAAGTTTATTTTGCTGATAATATCTGATTTATTTTACTATTATCACCCCAAACAGCAGGCGAATCGTATGCTCTATCAGGAAATGCACCATATTTCAATTTAATTTTAAAGTTATTTTCCTTGATAAAACTTTCAACTTTTTCAGCTAAGCTAATTGGAATCCCACTACAACAGTTAATAATCCCATTCACCATATCCTGCATAACACAAGCTGAAATCTGTTTTGCCAGCTCTTCTACTCTAATGAAATCATATTTATTTTCCCCTGTTGTAAATGGAAAAAATTCTTTTCCTTCTTCTTCTGCAAGTATTATCTTTGCAAAAATAGAATTATTTCTTTTATCATCACCATAAATGTAATATGCTCTTAACCACTGAAGAACTACATCCTTATCTTTTAACAAAAGTTGTGTACTTTTTCTTAATGCATCTTTAGCTATACCATACATACTAATTGGATTGCTCGGAGTATTTTCATCTATCGCTCCTTCATAATATCCTATTTCATGCATAGTTCCCATTACGGTTAAGTGCTTAAGTCCGCTTTTAACCATATTTTTAATAAATTCATAGTGCTTAGATAAATATTCCATATGGGCATCAGAATTATGAATAAATCCATCTTTCCATGCCATATGAAGTACAACATCTGGACAATCTAACTCCTTGTATAAATCTTTATTACCAGAAAAAATGTCTGCTTTAATAATATTTGCTCTGTTATCAATATTATCAACATACAAATCTGTAGCTATTACATCCGCTCCCATATTTAAAAGTTCCGTTACTATATGTCTACCGATATATCCACCTGCACCTGTAACTAATATTTTTTTCATAACTTAAAACCTCCTATATTGATGCTATAAAATCTCCACACACCTTACTTGCTTCACCAATCATTTTTATCTTTCCCTTATCAAGCCATACAACTCTATCACACATCTTCGCCAAACTTTCAACCTCATGTGATACATAGATTACTGTACTTCCACCATTCATAAGTTCTTTCATACGCTTATAACTTTTCTTTTGAAAAGACATGTCTCCAACGGATAGAATTTCATCTACAATTAAAATATCAGGTATTACTATTGTTGATACTGCAAATGCAAGCCTTGCTACCATCCCAGATGAAAAAAACTTTACTGGCACATCCTTAAAATCCCACAGTTCCGCAAAGTCAAATATTTCAACTACCTTTGAAGTTATAAAACTTTTGCTATATCCCAAAACAGCTCCACTTAAATATATATTTTCCAATGCTGATAATTCAAAATCAAATCCAGTTCCTAACTCTATCATTGGTGCAATTGTCCCACTAACAACAACTTTCCCACTGCTTGGTTTCATTATTCCAGCCAATACTTTTAATAAAGTTGATTTACCTGCTCCATTTCCACCAATAATTCCTAATATTTCTCCTTTTTTCACCTCAAGGGATACATCATCAAGAGCTAAAAAAGGTTTTTTTTCTAAAATTTCATCATCAATCTTTGCAAATAATCTTTCCTTCAAGCTTTTTACTTTACCACGATTAAGATCAAATTTCATTGTTACATTACTAGCTTTAATCATATTTTCCTCCCTTAACTATAATAAATAAAATTATCTTGCGATTTTACAAACACAATTGCACCTACTATAAATGTTCCTATTCCCCACAATGCACAGTACAAAAAGCTTGTTGCTTCAGGCATTACTCCATTTAATGTAATTTGCCTTAAGAAATCTATAAAAATATATAATGGATTTGCCTTAAATATTGGCAGTACTGCCATTGGAATAATATCGATAGGATATAATATTGGAGTTCCATACATCCAAATAGTTAAAAGCACTCCATATAAATGTTGAGTATCTCTAAAAAACACTTGTAATGTTGACAGTATAAATGACATTCCAGAAGAAAATAATATTAAAAATATCAACATAAACGGTACAAGAATTATTCCCCACCATATTTTAATGCCCATAAAGGCTCCTAGTATAAAAAATACTACTATAGATATTCCCAAATTAATTGCTGATGATATAACTTTTGAAAACGGCAAAATGAATTTTGGAAAATAAACTTTTGTAATTAATCCAAAATTACCCGCTATTGCATTAATTGCGGTATTTGATGCTTCAGAATAAAAATTAAAAACTGTAAGCCCAGATAATAAATACATTTTATAGTTATCAACTGCTCTAAACACTTGACTAAATACAATACTTAACACTATCATATTAAGAAGCGGATTTAAAACACTCCATAGCACTCCTAAAAAACTTCCTCTATACTTAATTTTAAAATCTCTTTTTACAAGTTGAGATAATAAAAACTTAAATCTATTTAGTGATATAATTTTTCTTACTAAATTCACGTTATTCTTCCTTTCCTTGATCATTTTGTAAATATCTTTTCACTGCATCTTCCCATGTTGGCAACAAATTAAATCCATTTTTTATCAAGCTATTTTTCGATAATCTTGAATTTAGAGGGCTTTGGGCTGCACTTTTATACTCACTAGATAGCACTAGATTTACCTTATTACAATTTATGTTTGCTATTTCAAATGTTTTTTTTGCTAGATCTGCCCATGAACAAAAGCCTTCATTTGTCGCATGATAAATTCCATATTTAGTACTCTTAATGAGTTCACAAATAAAAAAGGCTAAATCAACAGTATATGTTGGGCTTCCTATTTGGTCACATACAACATCTATACGTTCTTTTTCCTTACCTAGTCTAATCATTGTCTTTATAAAGTTATTCCCATTTCTTCCAAACAACCAAGATGTACGTATGATAAAATATTTATCTAAATTATGTAATACTGCTTTTTCTCCTTGTTCCTTCGACCTTCCATACTTGGATATAGGATTTGTAATATCATCCACCCCATACTCACCTATTTTAGTCCCATCAAAAACATAATCTGTAGACATATAGACCATAGCTATTCCTAAAATCTTACATGTCATAGCTATGTACTCTGCCCCTTTATGGTTTGTTTCAAAACATTTCTTTGTTTCTTCCTCTTCTATTTCTGCTTTATCCACTTGAGTATAACCTGCACAGTGTATTACAAGTTCTGGCCTTAAGTCAGTAATAAATTCTATCACATCTGATTTTCGAGTTAAATCAACGTCTTGAATGTCTATACCTCTATTTTTTATTCCTCTTTTATTTAATTCCTTAACAATATCATAGCCTAGTTGTCCGTTAACACCTGTAACTAAAACCATTTTCTTCTTCTCCTTTATAATATACCTCTTTTAGTTAATTTAATAATATATTTAAACACACTATTAGGTAAGAAAGGTAAAAAAGTTTCTATTAATATTGAAACTTTATGAAATTTTCTATATTTAATCATAACATTCAAATTTTTAATCGATGGCTTAAAAAAATAATTTTTTCTAGCCATTATCCATTTTAAACACTGATTAATATGTTCTTCTAATTCATAATTGCTACCTAATCTTATCTTTAAAGATATATATCTCCTAAAAATATCCTCTATTCTTATCTCATAATAAGTTTGTTTATCTACTATACCAGACAAAATTCCAGTTTGATTAAAACTGTGTTGCCTATATCTCACTAAAGGTTCATTAATAAATTCTATTTTTCCATTTATAGCTGCTATGATAGATATCCATTGATCGTGAATTAAATTTTTTTCAAAAGGCACAGCTTTTTTAGCTATTTCACTTCTAACCATCATAGCACATCCTGTAACAAAATTACTCATTAATAAATCTTTTGCTAGATTATATCCACTTTTAAATTTGTGCCTTTTTCTTATTTCAGTTATACTTCCTGCAATCTGTATACTGTTTTCATCAATTATTGAAAGATCACTACATACAAGCGTTACTTTTTCATCGACAAACTTTTCTACCATTAAGGATATTTTATTATTTTCCCACATGTCATCTTGGTCACAATATGCAAATAAATCTCCTGTTGCTCTCTTGGTCAATTCTTCAAAAGCTCTATTCGAGCCTTCATTCTTAATGCCTCCATATATATAATAAGGAAAACTTGTTATATATTTTTTTATAATTTCTTCATTAACAGGATACGCAGGGCAATCATCATAAATATATAACTCTATGTTGCTATATGTCTGTTCATTCAGAGAAATCAGCTGTTTTATAAACCATTCTTCATTTGGTTTATAAACAGCTAGCAATACCGAAACACTTGGCAAACAACTTGACTTATCACTTTTATCTAAATAAAAATTTTGTTCTTTTCTTTTCATAAAAAATACCTACACATTAATAATTGACAATTATCGCATAAACAATTTTAATTAAAAACTTCAAAATATTAATTAATTATGTTAAGCTTTATTTGTTTGTTCTTAATTATTAAGTTTCCTATTAAATTAATTCAACTCTCTATTAGAATACATTTTTTCATAATAATTTTGATATTCTCCGCTAATTATATTTTCCCACCAACCCTTATTATCTAAATACCACTTAATAGTCTTTTTAATACCTTCATCAAAGGTTGTTGTGGGTAGCCAGCCTAACTCATTATGAATTTTTGTAGGATCTATAGCATAACGCATATCATGTCCTTTACGATCTGTTACATATTTAATTAAATCCTCTGATTTCCCTAGTTCTCTTATAACAGTTTTAACAACTTCTAGATTAGTTCTTTCATTATGTCCTCCAATATTATAAACTTCCCCAACTCTTCCTTTATGAATAATTAAATCAATTGCTCTGCAATGATCTTCTACATAAAGCCAGTCACGCACATTTTCACCTGTTCCATATACAGGTAATTCCTTGTCATTTAATGCATTTGCTATCATAAGCGGAATTAATTTTTCTGGAAAATGATATGGTCCATAATTATTTGAGCAGCGAGAAATTGTCACTGGTACATTAAAGGTTCTGTAATATGCTCCTACTAACAAATCAGCTGATGCTTTACTTGCTGAATATGGACTTGAAGTATGCAGTGGAGTTTCTTCAGTAAAAAATAAATCTGCTCGTTCTAAAGGTAAATCTCCATATACTTCATCAGTCGATACCTGATGATATCTCTTTATTCCATACTTTCTGCAAGCATCCATAAGCACCTGAGTTCCCATAATATTAGTTTTTAAAAATATTTCAGGATTTTCAATAGATCTGTCAACATGACTTTCTGCCGCAAAATTTACAACTATATCTGGAGTTTCTTTTTCAAGCATTTCATAAATTGCTTTTCTATCAGCTATATCTATTTTATAAAAGCTAAAGTTAGGATTATCTTTAACTGGTGCTAATGTTTCCATATTTCCCGCATAGGTTAAAGCATCTACGCAGATTATTTTATAATCATTATATTTATTAAGCATATAGTGAACAAAATTTCCGCCAATAAATCCTGCTCCACCTGTAACTACTATTTTCATATTCCACACTCCTATTTAATTGCGAATTATTTATTATATGTAAAAGTACAATCACTGTCCTTAAGCAATGGTGCTTTTTTATCTTTTTCTGAAAGAATTGGATTTTCTATTCCCCATTCAACACCAATTTCAGGATCATCAAACTTAATACTTCTATCACTTTCATGATTATAATAATTATCTGTCTTGTATACAAATTCTACATCATCAGTTAAAGTTAAAAAGCCGTGTCCAAAGCCTCTTGGAATAAATAATTGTCTTTTATTTTCTGCTGAAAGCTCTACAGCTACCCATTCCTTATATGTAGGTGATCCTTTTCTTAAATCTACTGCTACATCAAGTACTGACCCTTTAACGCAGCGTACTAATTTAGCTTGAGCATGTTCTCCATTTTGAAAATGGATCCCTCTAAGTATTCCTTTTCCTTTTGAATAGGATTGATTATCCTGTACAAAATCACAAGCTATTTCCGGCGTTTTAATTCTTGAGTAAGTTTCCATAAACCATCCTCTTTCATCCCCAAACACTTGTGGTTTTACTATATAAACTCCTTCTAATTTCGTTGCTATTAATTCCATACTTATGCCTTCCTTTCAATTAACAACTAATATACGATTTTCTTCTCGGCAACATTCTTCAGGTGTTGACCATAAGGACTTTTCCCATACTGCTTTGCACTTTCTAATAACGTTTCTTTATTTATCCATCCATTTTTGTAAGATATTTCTTCTAAACACGCTATTTTAAGACCTTGTCTAGTTTCAATTACCTTTACATATTCCGATGCTTCCGTTAAACTGTCAACTGTTCCAGTATCAAGCCATCCATATCCACGTCCAAGGGTTATTACATCTAATTTTCCCTTTTCAAGATATATTTTGTTCAAATCAGTTATTTCTAATTCACCTCTAGGTGATGGTTTTAAAGTTTTTGCATATTCGCATGCTTTATTATCATAAAAATAAAGTCCTGTAACAGCATAATTGGATTTTGGATTTTCTGGTTTCTCTTCTAAGGATATAGCCTTTCCATTTTCATCAAATTCAACTACACCAAATCGTTCTGGATCATCTACGTAATATCCAAAAACCGTTGCACGTCCTTCATTTTCCACTGCTTTTTTTAGATGCTTAGTGAGCCCATTCCCATGAAATATATTATCTCCAAGAATCATAGCGCAATTATCATTTTCTATAAATTCTTCTCCTAATATAAATGCTTGAGCTAATCCGTCTGGGGATGGCTGCACTTTATATGATAAATTAATTCCATATCTAGATCCATCACCTAGTAATTTTTCAAAGTTTGGCAGATCTTTTGGTGTTGAAATTATTAATATATCTCTAATTCCAGCCAACATTAATGTTGATAAGGGGTAATAAATCATTGGCTTATCATATACAGGCAATAATTGTTTAGATGTCACCATTGTTAATGGATATAATCTTGTCCCACTTCCACCTGCTAGTATTATTCCTTTTGTCAAATTCACCACTTCTTTCCAGCGTTTTTTATTTTCCGACATTGTAAGCAAATATTCAAAATCAAACAAATATTTAAAATATTTGTTTCTTAAACTTTCATAAAATTTCTTTTAAACATGGATATACATTATTCTCATATTTCAAAAATAATTCTATCATATTATGTTAAATAAATAAATGAAATTCACTATATTTATATACATTTGTAAATATTTTAGATACCTATATATGAGAATTTCTCAACATATAATCTAAAACTTTATCCTGAATAAAAATGTATGAACTATTTATTATGGCTATATGATAATTGTTATACTAAGTAAAACTCTACTCTTATATCCTCTCGATTTATTGCAAAACTTACTGTAAAATGTTATTATACATCTAAGTTGAATCAAGCATATACAATTCTTAATAAAAGGATGGTTATTATGATAAAAGAAAATCAAAATCTACTAAATAAAATTAATGCTTTTTCAGATATTATAATTTTATTTATATCCATGACCATAGCATATTTTATTCGTTTTTATATATTTTCTGTTGACACATATTATATAAAATTAATCACATATATCCAGTTTTCAATTTTAATAGTTCCAATAAATTTAATTGTCTTTTATTTTTTTAATCTTTATCATTCTTTCAGAACAACGGTATTTCTTAAAGAATGCAGTCAAATTATTAAGTCAAATACAATACTTACAGCTATCCTACTATCATTGCTTTTTGTTGTTAAATTGGAGCATATATCAAGATGGGTTATTGTAATTTTTTATTTTATAAATATTGCATTAATAATACTCAAAAGATTTATTTTAAGAAAAACTTTATCAAATATGAGAGCAAAAGGCTTGAATTTAAAGCACGTAATAATAGTTGGTGCTGGCGAAGTTGCAAATGAATACTTGCAAGTTCTTAATAATAACAAAAATTTTGGATATAGCTATTCTGGCTATGTGGCAAATAATTCCGATTTATATGGAAAAAAACTTGGAACATATAATGACTTATATGAAATTTTAGATGAGAATAAGCCCGATGAAGTAGTTTGTGCTTTAGATATATCTGATGCAAAATATTTAGAAAATATAGTATTAGATTGTGAAAAGACTGGTACTAAGATTTCTATAATTCCTTTTTGCTATAAATACATTCCAAGCCAGCCATACATTGATCAAATAGGTAATATTCCTCTAATTAATATTAGAAGAATTCCTTTAGATAATATAGGAAATGCTTTTATAAAGAGAGTTTTAGATATTTTAGGTTCTTTAGTTTTAATAATATGTACAAGCCCTATTATGCTTTTTACTGCATTAATTATCAAACTTACATCAAAGGGACCAATTATCTTTAAACAAAACCGTGTTGGCTTAAACAAAAATTTATTTACTATGTATAAATTTCGTTCTATGAAAGTAAATTCACAAGAAAAAACTGGCTGGAGCACAAATAATGATCCTAGGAAGACTAAATTCGGATCATTCATTCGTAAATTTTCAATAGATGAATTACCCCAATTTTTTAATGTCTTAAAAGGGGATATGAGTTTAGTTGGACCTAGACCTGAACTACCTCACTTTGTTGATACCTTTAAAAATGAGATTCCGCTTTACATGGTAAAACATCAAGTAAAACCTGGAATAACTGGATGGGCTCAGATAAATGGCTATAGAGGTGATACTTCAATTAAAAAGAGAATAGAACTCGACATATATTATATCGAGAATTGGAATATACTAATGGATATAAGTATACTGTTTAAAACTGCTTTTAAAGGTTTTAGGAATAACGAACAAATTATAACAAGCAGCAGCAAAGTTGTAAAAGATGATGGAGTACAATTATGAAAAAAATACTTTTTGCAGCCTCAACCTTATCTCATATAGAGAATTTTCATGTTCCATATTTAAATGAGTTTAAAAAGCAGGGCTATATCGTCCACATTATGGGAAAACCCAATAATAAATCTGATATTGCATACGCTGATAAATTAATACCTATACATTTTGAAAAGAGTATGTTCTCCATTAAGAACTTCAGTATTGCATTTAAGATAGCCAAAATAATAAAAGAAGAGAAATACGATATAGTAAACATTCATACTTCTCTTGCTGCCTTTTTTGTTAGAATTGGAATAATGTTATCTTTAAAAAAGCCTAGTTTAGTGATTAACACTGTTCATGGATATTTATTTGATTATAACAGCTCTTTTCTTAAGAGATCAATTTTGCTCTTGGCAGAGAAGTTTACTAAATGTGTTACAGATATCATCATTGTAATGAATTCTGAGGATTATGATATCGCAAGGAAACATAAGTTGTATAAAAAAAATATCTATAAAATAAATGGAATGGGGATTAACTTATCAAAATTTCCATCCATTTCTCATGAAGAAAAACTTCTTTTAAGAGAGAAATTTAACTTTTCAGAAAATGATTTCTTATTAGTCTACGTTGCCGAATTTTCAAAACGAAAAAATCAAATATTCTTATTAAAGTCAATCAGCAATTTGGTGAATAATGGATTTAAAGATATAAAATTAGTTTTATTGGGTGATGGTCAATTTTTTGATGAATTAAAAACCTATTCCTCTGCCCTAAACATTGGTAATAATGTATTTTTTATTGGGTATAGTAAAGATACTTGTACGTATTATCAGCTGTCTGATGTATGTGTTTCTTCAAGTCGAATCGAAGGATTGCCCTTCAACATAATGGAAGCTATGTCTGTTGGCTTACCAATTGTTGCATCAAAAGTAAAAGGCCACACAGATTTAGTTATACAAGAAGAAAATGGCTTTCTATTCGAATATGATAGCATAGATGAGTTTTGTTCTTATATCAAAACTTTATATCAAAATAAGAATTTGCAATATAAAATGCAGTTTAATAGCCATGAATTAGCTAAAAATTACTCTTTAGATTCTGTTTTACAGAATACAATTAATATTATTTTAAACGAAAGTAAACCACATTAATAACAATGTGGTTTATTTTTATTAATTAAGCTATATATAGATTCCTTCTATCATATTTATTATAAAGATATTAAATCTTTCATTTTTATTAATAATCTCGCCTATAAATTGCAACGACTTACCTTCAGTGCTATAATATTACATATTTGTAGTAATAAGATTACAAAAATAAATTTACATAGGATGTGAATAGCTTGGAAAATATTAAAACCTTTTTTAAAAAAAAGAATATAGATTTTTTCTTTCCAGTTGCACTTATATTAACAATTATTCCATTAATAGTTCGCATGACTCCAGTAAAATCTGATCAAGCAACTATTGATTTAGTAGGAAATGCAGCACTTACTGACTTATTCTCTCAAAATAAAGCTTTCTTTTTAATGATTTTTTCAATTATATTAATTTGCATTAGCATAATATTTTTTAAAAAAATATTTGAAAAAAAAGATAAAATCCTTAATGTAATTGTAATTGCAGGAATTATATTTATAATTTTTACATTATTATCTGCAATATTTTCTAGTTACCAGCATGTAGCTTTTTGGGGGATATATGATAGGGCCGAAGGCTTTATTACAATTGCTTGTTATATAATCTTATTTATATACTCAATTTATGCATTTAAATCTACTAAAGATTTTAAATATGTGCTTATTCCAATTTATATTTTAGTTGGTGTAAATGCTTTTTTAGGCTTATTCCAATTTGTTGGACAAGACCTTATTAAATCTAAATTAGGTACTGCTATTGTTCTACCTAGTCAATATCAAAATCCAAACGGTGGTTCTTTAAATTTATTATATGAAAAAGGTAAATTATATGGAACTTTATTTCATTATGATTATGTTGGAAGTTTTGCAGCTATTGTATTACCAATCTTATTTTGCTTAACTCTGTTTGATGATATAGATATAATGCATAACATAAATCTTGGTATCTTTTCATTACTTTCCTTATGGCTGCTAATTGGAAGTACTTCTCGTGCTGGAATTATTGGCATTACAGCTTCTACTATATTTGGTGTTATTGTATTTTGGAAATTAGTGAAAAGAAGATGGAAGCCTATTTTATTGATTTTTATTTCTCTAATGGTCATACTAGTCGGCATTAACTTTACTGCTAAAGGCGCTCTCTTTAGTAGAATTCCAAGTTTAATAAATGATGCCACTTCCTTATTCAAAAATACTAGTGATTTTGACTACAAAAATTCCACTCCAATTAAAGATATAAAATATACCGACAAAGACACTGAAGTTATATTACAAAATGAAACATTAAAAATTTCTTATGAAAATAATAACTATGTATTTAAAAATTCAAAAGATGAAACTATAAATTATGTTGAGGGCAATGTTAAGAACAGTAAAGTTTTCACGACAACTGATGACGCTTTTAAAAATATTTCTTTTAGATTTGGTACCTTTTACTCTAATTCGAAGAGAAACGATGGACTTATTTTAACCATTAATGACCAGCCAATATTTGCATTCCATTTAAAAGATGACAATAGTATTCATTTAGTAGGCATGAGCAGCAAAAAAGATATAGATATAGTATTTCCTGATACCATTGGCTTTAATGGTAAAGAAAAACTTGCTTCCTCTAGAGGATATATCTGGTCAAGAACTCTTCCTTTACTTAACAACAATTGGATTTTAGGTGGTGGACCTGATACCTTTATTTATAGATTTCCACAAAATGATTTAATCGGTAAATACTATGCTTATGATACACCGAATATCATAGTTGATAAACCTCACAATTTATATCTGCAAATAGCTGTAAATGAAGGTATTATTGCATTATTAGCCTTTTTAGCCATTATGCTTATTTATATTGTTGATAGCCTTAAACTTTATGCATTAAAGAAAGATTATAATAATTCAGAAAGATTAGGCGCTTCAATATCTTTAGGTGCAATTGGATATTTATTTGCTGGACTTTTTAATGATTCCATAGTCAGTGTTGCTCCAGTATTTTGGATAATCTTAGGTGTGGGTGTTTCTCTTAATTATATGAATAGAAAGAAATCTAACTCTTAACACAATGAATAAAAAATCCTTTATAGGATTTTTTATTTATTCTGATATAGATATTCATTTAAAATTCAATGTTATTTACTCCAACACTTTATATAATTTTGTAATTCAAATAATTTTGTGAATCTTTTCTATATAAGAGTTTTACTGGTGCCAGTGCCTATTATTAATTGCACTAGCTTTGTTGCGGTGTTATAATATATTACATATTTATAGATATAAATTATAAAAATAAACTTAAATAGGATGTGTGAATATTGGAAAACATAAAAAAATATTTTAACGAAAAATCAACATATTTTCCCTTAAAATTTTTAATAGGTAAACCTATTTTTTTTCTTCCTATTTCTATTATACTTACTATAGTTCCTCTAATTGTCCATAGTAAAAGTGTGGATCTAGATATGGATACTCAAAATATATACGGTAGATCATCTCAGACGGATCTCTTTTCTCAATATAAAGCTTCTTTTCTGTTATTTTTTTCAATAATATTAATTATTATTGCTATTATTTCTTTCAAAAAAATATTTAAGAAGAAGGACAAGACTTTTAATCTGATTTTAATCGGAACTGGAGTCTTTTGGATTTTCACCTTATTTTCTGCATTATTCTCATCACATAAAAATTATGGTTTCTGGGGTGCTTTTGACAGGGCTGAAGGGCTTATTACAATTACTTGCTATATAGTTTTATTTATATATTCAGCTTATACCTTTAAATCTACTAAAGATTATAATTCTGTAATTATTCCAATTCTTATTCTTGTAGTAGTTTTATCATTTTTAGGAATATTTCAGTATACTGGTCATGATTTAATCACTAGTAAATTAGGATTATTTCTTGCTACAGGAAAATTCACAGGAAAAATAGGTTCATTGTATACTGGTGGAAGGCTATATGGGACTCTATATCATTATGATTATGTTGGTAGTTTTGTTGCCATAGTTCTACCTATTTTATCTGTTCTTGCTATCTATGAAAAAAGAGTAGTTCGTAGGATAGTTTTATGTATAGGCTCTTTACTTTCTCTATGGCTGCTATTTGGAAGCACATCTCGTGCTGGACTTATTGGCGTTATATTCTCCTTTATTTTGGGTATTATTTTCTTTGGAAGGTTTTTATTTAAAATATGGAAACCTATTCTAATTGGCGTTATTTTTATAGGTATTTTAACTGCTGGACTTAATGTATTAACAAAAGGGAAGACACTCCAAAGAGTTCCTTCTTTAATAACAGATGCCTCCAGCCTATTTACAGATACAAGTGATTCTGATTATAAAAATTATACGTTTATACAGGATATCAAATATTCTAATGGAAATTCAGAAATTTTTCTTCCAAATGATACAATAAAGATATCTTATGAAAATGGTGATTATATCTTTAAAGATTCCAATGATCAAATTATAAATTACGTTAATAATAGTGATACTTTCACAACCACTGATCCAAATTTTAAGGATATATCTTTTACTTCTAAAAAAACAAATAGCAATGGTAAAATAGCTAATCTTTATTTAAACATAAATAATAAAGATGTTTTCATATTTGGAGTACGTAAAGATAATACTATTCAGCTAATTGATCCGGATACTCAAAACTACATAGACTTAGCTTCACCTGAAGTTAGTAAGTTCTTAATAGGAAAGGAAAAGCTTGGTTCTTCTAGAGGATATATTTGGTCCCGCTCAATCCCTTTAATAAAGAACAATCTTATAATAGGCAGTGGTCCTGACACATTTGTTTATGAATTTCCTCAAAATGATTTATTAGGTAAATATTATGCTTATGGTACTCCTTATATCCTTGTAGATAAGCCTCATAATCTTTATTTACAAATTGCATTAGATGATGGTTTAATAGCATTAATAGGCTTTTTAGCTGTAATATTAATTTATCTTGTAGATTGCTTTAAATTATATGCTTTAAAAAAGCACTATGAACATTCACAATTCTTTGGGATAGGAGCTTGTTTAGGTGTTACAGGATACTTATTCGCTGGATTCTTTAATGATTCAGTAGTTAGCGTTGCACCAATATTCTGGATTATCCTCGGAGTTGGTATTGCTACTAATTTTATAAATAAAAAATCTCTTGTTAATAATTACCTATCAAAATAATATCATATAAAAAATGGACAATACATTAGTTTACCATGTATTGTCCATTTTTTATATATTGTTACTGTGCAAAAATTATTTCCGCATAATCCCTTTCAACATTCGATTATATGATATGCAAAAAAGACGAGGATATGCTATACCTCGTCCTATTTTTAATTACCGATTACACATAATATATTGTCAATAATTTAATTATCCAATCCAAGCTCCTGAAGCTCCTAATCTGTATCCATCAACAGTTGTATTGGCTAACATTGCACCTGATGCATTTAAGTAATACCAAGTACCATTATCATTTATCCAGCCTGTAGCCATAGCTCCTGAGGATTTTAAATAATACCAAGTACCATTATCATTTACCCATCCAGTTGCCATGGCTCCTGAGGATTTCAAATAATACCAAGTACCATTGTCATTTATCCATCCAGTTTTCATAGCACCTCTAGTACCATCAGAAATTGGGCTGAAATAATACCAAGCACCATTTATATATTGCCAGCCGACTACCATAGTTCCGTTTGTATCTAAGTAATACCAAACACCTCCAACATTGGCCCAGTTGTTAACAACCTTATTTCCAGTTGCATCATAGAAATTCCAACTTCCATCCGCCAATTGATCCCAGCCAACTTTAGCAGGGGTAGTTGGTGCTGCAGGCTCAGTTCCACCTTCGTGAACAGTTGTATAAATATCTCCGTCATTTTCCCAAGTAATTAAGTTATTTTCATCATAAACACTTATTGAATCTAATGAAGAATCGCAAGTAAACTTTTTAGTCATTTCCCCATTAACGTATTCGTAGATTTTTCCATCTGTAACTACCCAAGGATTTCCGTCAACATCAAAATCATATGCTTTAAATTCATCACCAGAATCAACGTCTATATCAACATCGTCATCAGAATCTTTTTCTACGAAATAAATATCAACTTTATCATCCCTATCATAAGCAGCAGCTGAAGTTGTAGTTCCATCTACATAAGCATTGTCATCTTTGTATCCAGGTAAATTATTATCGCTGTCAAATTTAACTTTATCTTTTTTGAAATTAAGAGTTGTCCCCTTTATACTGTCATTCTCAGCATCGATAACAACTAAGTTGCCATTAACAGCTGTAAATTTAGCTTTTCCTGTATCTGAATCTATAACATCATCTTGTTTTGCACTTCCTGGAGTTACGCCTGCATCTACAAATGCATCGTATGCATCACTGGCATCTCCGCAATCAAATTCATTATCACTAGTAGTACCCTTATTACCAATTTCATAAGTTTCTACAGTTTTTGGAAGATAAGCGTCATCTTTTTGATCCTCTTGAGCTTTAGAAACCTTTTGAACATAAGTACGAACTGTTGTTTTAGAATTATCTATTTCATTTTTATATTCTGTATCTGTATTATATTTTGCTTCATCATAAGTTATATAACCTGCATCTATATAACTTTTAGTTGATACATCATCATCTCCTACTAGCGAATAACCACCAGTAACTCTTGAATGGTCTGAAGCATCAGTTATCGCAACTTTTACTAAAGAATAGATATAATCTTTATCTTGAGTTAAGACTACTGGTTGATCTATTAATGTCGCTAATAATTTACTATCATCATCTACATCATCAAAATCATTACTATAATCATCAATCTTAGTTGTCTTACCCCTTTCAGTACTGTATGCATATATATTAGCAGTATAAGACGCATCTATATATTTACCACTTTGATTAGTAAAACCAAATAGATAATTATAAGTTGCTCCTCCTGAGGTAGTCATCTTAACTGTATTACTGTCAGCATCCATATTAGGCGCATCATCATCTGAAACTGCATATGAATACCAGACATCACCGAACTTATTTCCAGGCAATGCTCCAGTTACATTATCATCACCAGTATAACCATTAAAAATGTCTGCTGTTAAGCCTTCTATATCTTCACCATATCTATCAGTCTTCTTTAATTTAGTCTGCAATTTTGTTGCAGCACTATCTGCATCATCTTCTGGAGTTATATCATCATCTACTTCTCCATTTGTTAAATCCACAACATACTGATCTGATCCATCATTAGCAAATGCATACTTGTCCATATATGAGCTATTAAGATCCGCATCGTCAAGGTCATCTAATTCTTTATCTTTGGTTCCATCATTATAATACATGGAATCATCATCGTCATCACTCTTATACCCTTGGTACACATATTTACCATCCTGAAATGCTATAGCATTTTCAATAGTACCATCTTTAGTTTCTAATCTTGAAGAATCCGCTGCCATAGCTGGTACTAAAGTCATAATTGAAGTGGCAGCTACTAATAAAGCTGTAATTTTATTTTTTCTTTTAATCATAGCCATCCTCCCTTGTTATAATAAAAATTTTTAAAAATTAAAAGAATAATTTTACATAGTCACTATATTATACAAACATACCAATCTAATTTCGGTACTTTATTACCTTAAATATCATAAACAGGATAATTACGGTCAATAGTGATTATTAATCCATTATATCACATAGTTCACTTTTTTAAAAGGTGTAAAATAACTTTTAAAAAGTAAATTCCAAACTCATATTCAAGGTTTACATAGAACCTTGATAATTATAAAATAATTGAAGTAAAATCTATGTAGTGCTATAATATCCAATATTGATATATATATTACAATAATAAAATCACATTAGATATGTCTGCATATTAAGCACATATACAAATGTAAAATGCTGAAAGCTAATTGTTATATATATTAAAAATAAATTTAGTTGGGATGTGTAAAACATTGAAAAGCTTAAATAATTATTTCAAAGAAAATTTAACAGGAAAGCCCATCTTTCTCATTCCTGTTTCAATAATTCTTACAATAGTTCCTTTAATTGTACATCTTAAAGTTGTTACTTTAGATGAGGATACTACAAAACTTTATGGGAATTCACTTCAGACTGATCTATTTTCTCAAGAGAAAGCTTCCTATTTGTTATATTTTTCAGTTTTGTTATTTATTATAGGAATTATTTTTTTTAAGACTATATTTCAAAAAAAGGATAAGATAGTTAATTTAATTCTAATGCTGGTAGGAATATTCTGGCTCTTTATTTTACTTTCCGCAGTGTTTTCAGAGCATAAATTTTATGCTTTTTGGGGGGCATATGATAGAGCTGAAGGATTAATTACACTCACTTGTTATATGATTTTACTTGTATATTCAATTTATACTTTTAGAGATACTAACAATTATGAATATATAGCCATGCCAATTCTTATTCTCATTGTTGTTCTTTCAATTCTAGGAGCATTCCAATATACCGGACATGATTTAATTAATAGTAAAATTGGCTCATTTTTAGTAACAGGAAAATCAGGTTCAAAATTTGCGTTATCTTTTGCAAAAGGTAAGCTATATGGAACCTTATATCATTATGATTATGTTGGTAGTTTTGTTGCTATAGTTTTACCTATCTTAGTTACACTATCAATATTTGAAAAAAAGATTGTTGACAAGATAATTTTAAGTATAGGTTCTTTACTCTCATTATGGCTGCTATTTGGAAGTTCTTCCAGAGCTGGGCTTGTTGGCGTTGCTTTTTCTTTTATCTTTGCTGTTATTTTATTTGGAAAATCTATGATAAAGAAATGGAAGCCTATACTCGCAGGATTTTTTTCTATAATAATATTAATCATTGGACTTAACGCTTTAACCAAAGGATCAATATTCGAAAGAATTCCTTCATTATTATCTGACGCTTCGATTATATTTACAGATACAAGCAATTTAAATTATTCAGATTCAACTCCAATTAAAGATATTAAATATGTAAATGGACATTCTGAAGTTTATCTTAAAGATGAAGTGATAAAAATATATTATGAGAATAACAATTTTATATTTAAAAATTCTAATGATCAAAATATAAACTATACAGAAAATGCCCGAGTTTTTACAACCAATGATTCAAATTTCAAAAATATTTCCTTTACCTTTTCAAAGACATCAGGTTCTAGAGCAGGTTTTCTTTATTTAACTCTTAATGGTAAAAATATTTTTTCCTTTGGCTTAGGTCAGGATGGAACTATTCATTTAGTAAATCCTAGTAATAATCAAAATATAGATGTAGCTCATCCTGAAGTAACTCAATTTTTGATAGGAAAGGAAAAACTCGGATCATCAAGAGGATATATTTGGTCTCGTTCAATTCCATTGATAAAAGATCATCTAATATTAGGAAGCGGACCAGATACATTCCCTTTTGACTTTCCTCAGAATGATTACATAGGCAAGTATTATGCTTATGATACTCCTAATATGTTTGTTGATAAGCCTCATAATCTTTATTTGCAAATTGCTTTGAATTATGGTTTAATTGCCTTAATAGCTTTTTTATCCATAATATTTATTTATATTTTTGATTGTATAAAATTATATGCCTTTAAAGATCATTATAATTATCCTCAAGTTTTAGGAATAGCTAATGCTTTAGGAATTATAGGATATTTATTTGCTGGATTTTTCAATGATTCTGTAATAAGTGTTGCACCAATATTTTGGATAATATTAGGTGTTGGTATTTCTATTAATTTTATTAATAGAAAATCTCTTACTAACAATTAATTAAACAACTTAATATCTATAAAAATGGACAATACATAACAAAATCATGTATTGTCCATTTTTACATTCTAATTAGAATATAGATAATTTTAATATATATTTGTTAACTTAAACATAAAAAGATTCATTCTTCATTTAGATTAATTTCTTAACCTATCCAAGCTCCATTTATATCTATTTTATATCCATCAATAGTTGTATTTGATGCCATCACTCCAGATGAATATAAATAATACCATTTTCCATTGCTATCCATAATCCAGCCTGTCCTCATAGCACCGCTATTATCTAAGTAATACCAGCTTCCGTTATATGATATCCAGCCTGTAGCCATTGTTCCATCTTCATTAAAATAATATTCTTTCCCATAATTTTTATCAAAGAACCATTTTCCCTTTAATGAATTTCCTGTAGCATCATTATATTGCCATTTTCCATTTAGATTTACCCATTGATTAGCTTTAACTTCTGTAGAAGCATTAGTCTGAGAGCTAGTAGTGTTTTGTACTTGCGTAGCACTTCCTTCACTAGTACCTCTATATATTGTTACTGTATAGACTCTTTCCTCGTAATCATCATCACCTTTATCATAGGTTTCACTATTATTTACCTTTATAGTTACTACATTTTTACCTTTATTTAAGCTGATTCTTCTTACATATGGAGACTCAGTATTATTTCCATTGACTTTAACTGCATGATCATTTTCTGGTTTTGCTTTTAATAATATATTATCTGTATTTTCGTCTACATCTACAGCATAAGAAGTAACCTTAGGTCTAAAATTTAACGGAATACTTCCATCTTGTAAGACTATATCACTTAAATATATAGGATCCTGGGTATTATCTTCAATTTCATTTAGATCATCACCTTCTGCAGTGCCTCCTCTATTTATATTTAAGGTATAAGTTTTTTCATTTCCCTGATCATCTTCTAAATCTATTTCTACTTCATTTTGTCCATTTTTAAGTTGTATTGTATCTTTATAATCATCATCCTTATATAAAGTAATTCCATTTAACTTCACTTCATTATTATCGTCTTCAGGCTGAGCTGTTATTGTCATTTGACTTACTGATGAATTTACATTTACATTATAAGAAGTTTCATCTGGTGAAAAAGAGAGGTTTCCATCACTTAACTCAAGATTGTTTAAGTATAAATTATCATCGTCATCATCATCATCTGAAGTATCAGCACTTCCTCTATTTACAACCAAATTATAAATTCTTAAGCCATAATCTTCTGTCACAAGTTTTATTCTAATTAAATTTCTTCCCTTATCCAATTCAACTTCTTTTTCTGCAGTATTGCTGCTATCTAAAGGAACATCTTCAGTATTAATTTTAATTTCATCATCTTTATCTTTTGCTTTCGCTCTAACTGTTATTGATTCAACATCCTTGTCTACTTTTACAGTATAATCTGTTTTCTTTTCAGAAAAAGAAATGCTTTCCTCACTTATATCTAAATCATCTAAATATGATTCTTCAATAGATACGTCATCATCATCTGAAGATGCATATGCTGCTTCATTAAAGTCAGCAAATTTCAAGGATTTCATTGGTGATACTACTGAAAAAGTTGTCAAAACTAATGTTGTGGCTGCCATACGCTTTATTTTTCTGTTCATCTTATTCCCTCCAGTTCTATATATTATTAATTTTACTTCAAAGATTTACAATTTACAATAAAGAAAGTGCGTTTTATGTCTAAACATATGACTTATCATCTATGTATTCGTTTAAATAGGATTATCAAAATTATTCATAATCTTTTGTTATATATTATAATATTATACAAAAAGAGACGAGGATATACCTCGTCCCATTTTTAATTGTCAATTATACGTAATATAGTATACTGTCAATCGCTTAAATTATTGAATCCAAGCTCCTGAAGCTCCTAATACATAACCATCAACAGTTGTGTTAGCTAACATTGCACCTGATGCATTTAAGTAGTACCAAGTTCCATTGTCACTTACCCAACCTGTAGCCATAGCTCCTGATGATTGTAAGTAGTACCAAGTTCCATTGTCATTTACCCAACCAGTTTGCATAGCTCCTGATGCATTTAAGTAGTACCAAGTTCCACCAACTTGTGCCCAGCCTGTAGCCATAACACCGTCAGCTCCTAAGTAATACCAAACTCCACCAACGTTAGCCCAGTTGTTTACAAGCTTAGTTCCAGTTGCATCGTAGAAGTTCCAAGTTCCATCTGCTAATTGAACCCAACCAGTTTGAGCTGCTGCAGTAGTTGTTGCTGGTGCTTCAGATGCTGTTTCAGCCTTTCCTTCGTTAACAGTTGTGTAGATGTCTCCATCATCTTCCCAAGTGATTAAGCTGTTTTCATCATAAACACTGATTGAATCTAATGAAGAATCAACATTAAACTTCTTGCTCATTTCACCATTTGTATATTCGTAGACTTTTCCATCTGCAACTACCCAAAGGTTTCCATCAACATCAAAGTCATATGCTTTATATATACTTGCATCGCTATCAGTATCAACATCAACACTATCATCTGTGTCTTTTTCTAAAAGATAAGCATCAACCTTATCATTATCGTCCCATGTATTTGCAGAAGATGTTGGATTTTTATCATCAGCATCTTTGTATCCTGGGAATGTCTTTTCAAATTTTACTTTATCTTTCTTGAAAGTAAAGCTTATTCCATCAACACTGTCATCACTTGTGTCTACACCAATTAAGTTACCATTAACTGCTGAGAACTTAGCTTTTCCAGTATCTGAATCTACAACATCACTTTGTACTACTTTAGTTAGATCATTACCTAATAAAGTTGTAAATGCATTATATGCATCTTTTGCATCTCCACAATCGAATTCATCTCCGTCGTAATTACCAACTTCATAAGATTCTACAGTCTTTGGAAGATAAGCATCATCCTTTTGATCTCCTTGAGCTTTAGAAACCTTTTGAACATAAGTACGTAAAACTGTTGTAGAAGCGTTCATTGTATCTGTATCTTTACCCGCATCAACAGATTTAATAACATCTTTAGTATCTATTATTCTACTTGTATCAGCAATAGTAGCCACTGCATTTGTTGCTGTATCAGTTACTGCAACTGTTACTAAAGTATAAAGATAATCTTTATCTTGAGTTAAAACTACTGGTTGGCTATATAATGTTGCTAATAATCCAGTATCGTCATCAACATCACCGAAATCATTACTATAGTTTTCTACTTTAACCATTTTACCTTCTTTAGTACTATATGCATAGATATTTGCTAAGTTAGAAGCATCTACATAAGTACCATTTTGGTTAGTAAATCCATATAAATAACCTACTCCACCAGCAGTTGTTACAAGATTGCTACCTGCATCTGTATCTTTAGCAACATCAGTTCCAATTGCATATGAATACCAAACATCACCGAACTTATTTCCTGGTAATGCTCCAGTTTCGCTATCTCCATCGCTATAGTTAGCAAAGATTCCTGCTGCAGTTAAACCTTCAATTTGCTCACCATATCTGTCAGTTTTCTTTAATTTAGTTTGTAATTTTGTTGCAGCACTGTCTGCATCATCTTCTGGAGTGATATCATCACTTACTTCTCCACTTGTCATATCTACTACATATTGATCAGATCCATCGTTAGCAAAAGCATATTTATCTGCATATGCACCATTAAGGTCTGCATCTTCAAGATCATCTAATGCTTTATCTTGATCTCCACCATTGTAGTATATAGCGTCGTCATCATCGTCGCTCTTGTATCCTTGATATATATATTTCCCGTCTTGGAATGCTACTGCATTTTCAATAGTACCGTCTTTGCTTCCTAATCTTGAAGTTGAAGCATCATCTGCCATAGCTGGAACTACTGACATAACTGAAGCTGCAGCTACTAATAAAGCTGTTATTTTGTTTGCTCTTTTAAACATAATTTTCTTTTCCCTCCTAAATTTTAAAAATCAGATAAATTATAGCACTATTGTACAACCATGTAAAGCTATATAATTACTATAATCAGATATTTTTTTATAAAATTCACATGTATTTAACTAAATTACATGAATTTTATTCCAAAAACATGTTCATTTTAGAATTATATCATATTTATATATGCTTGTACATAAAATGCTATAGTTCTTTTAAATTTCATTTTAATCCTTGTCTTTCCTTTGTTGTCATTAAGTAATACAATCCTAAATTTCTTTTTTGGTACTTTTTTAAAAATATTTTTTAAAAAATATCTTATTTATTTTTTATTGTGCCTTTTATCCTTTATTTACATAATAATATACAATATGAAATATATAACTTGGTACCTTTTTTATTCCTATGGGTACTTTTTTTACATTAATCATAAATTATATTATAAGATTTAAACGTCATAAATGTTTTAGTATATAAAAAAGAAACGCTCTTATTTCAACTAAGCGTTTCTTCTTATAATTAATAATCCTTTTTAACAGAAACTCGACTCGCATTCGCTCCCTGAGTAAGTTCGGCTGACCAAATCGTAGATTTGGAGTCTTTGTCGGAAACTCGACTCGTATTCACTCGCTGAGTAAGTTCGACTGACCAAATCGTAGATTTGGAGTCTCACTTAATCCATGCTCCATCGGCGCCAAGTTTATAGCCTTCTATTTGGGTGTTTTTTGCCATGCTACCATCACCTTGTAAGTAATAATACTTTCCATTTATATATTGCCAGCCTGTTTTCATCCCACCATCTTGTCCTAAATAGTACCAGCTTCCATTAAGGTACATCCATTGGGTAGCCATCGCCCCGTCTTCCTTTAGATAATAATATTTTCCATAGCTCCTGTCATAATACCAGGTATTCTTTAATGGATTTCCTGTTGAATCATTATAGTGCCAAATACCATTTACCTGTATCCACTGATTTACTTTAATGTTACTGTCTAAATTGGTTTGCGCAGCGTTTGCACCAGTAGATACATTTTGTCCAGCTGCACTTCCTCTAGTTATATTTAAGGTATAAGTTCTAATCCTATAATCTGAATCTGTTACAACTATTTTTATTACATTTAAACCATATTGTAGATGTATGTCTTTCTTATATTTATTATCATCATTAGCTATAAAACCGTTGATATTCACATTATATTTTTCGCTTTCAGGTCTCGCTTTTATTTCCACATCTTCTTGATCATCACTTACCTGTATATTGTATGAAGTAGTATCTCCATCAAAATTAATTGGAACTTTGCCTGAATCTAAGGTTAAAGTCTCCAAGACAACATCGTCTGCTCCATTAGTTGGTGATTTATTTATGTTTATCTCATAAGTTTTAGCACAATTTGTTATTTCTTGATCATCTACAGCATCTTCAAAAGCCTCTTCACTTGTATATGTTCTTACGTAGAGAGTACTTTGTCCATCTTCAAGAGATATGTTTTCTCCTAAATCATGTGGGGTAGCAATATCTCTATCAGACTCGAAAACTTTTACCACATAGTCTTCGCCTTCTACTTCTCCATATATTTTAACTCCATCATTTTTACCATCTAATAGCACATAATAGTCACCATCATCTGTGAGACTCTTCAGATGTCCTCCGTAATTATCGCAAAGTTCAAGACTTTGTCCATCTGTTGACTGAACATCTAAAGATTTTAACTCTCCATTATCCGCAAGAGAATACGTCGATGCCTCTGCATAAGCCTTTAAATTAACTAAAGGAAAATTCACTGGAGAAAATATTGATAGGCTGCTTATAGAAAGTAAGCATGTAAATACTATTTTAATCTTTTTATTCATTATTGTTATTCCTCCTCATTTATTATCTAAGTTTTCCATAAATCGTGCATTTACAATAACCTGATTTACTAATTATCAATATTCCTTTAAATAATGAAAAAGAAATATTCTAAATTAACGTATTATAAGTCTGAAGTAAATTTTCTTTATACTAATTTTATAACTGTTTTATTTCACCCATATACCATTAATGTCTAATTTATAACCGCCAATTGTCGTGTTTTGTGCCATTGCTCCAGAATCGTACAAATAGTACCAGTTTCCATTTGAATCTTTAAGCCAGCCAGTTTTCATTGCACCATTAAAATCTAAATAGTACCACTCTCCACCTACACTCTGCCAGCCTGTTTTCATCATTCCGCTGCTGTCAAAGTAATACCATACTCCATTAATCTGCTTCCAGCCCATGCTTTTACTTCCTTTTTCATCTATGTAATTCCAATGTCCACCATTTGACACCCAGCCTTTTACCACTGTGCTTGTATTTACATTTCCTGCTGCCACATTGCCCTCAGATGAAGCTTGTGTATTTGCTGCTCCTCTATTTATATGTAAGGTATATATTTTTTCATGATCATCATCATCTTCTATTCTTATGCTTACATCATTATTACCATCCTTCAAACTAACTGTTCTTTTAAAATTATCGTCATCTGATGCAGTTACTTTATCTATCTCCACATCATAATCCTCATCTTCAGGTATTGCCTTTATACTAATATCGCTGGTATCTGCTGGCACATTCACATTATAATCTGTTTGATCTTTAGAAAAATTTATTTCCCCTGCGCTTAGTTTTATATCCCTTAAGTAAATCTCATCATCTACTTCATGCCCTCTCATTACTTTTATAGTATAAGTTTTATCTTTAGAGCCATTTTCCACATCAATAGTAATTGTGTTTTCACCTTTATCTAGATCTACTACTGTCCTATAATCACTATCAGTGACATCTTTTCCATTAATTTTAACTTCTGCTGTATCTTCTTCAGGTACTGCTGTAACCTTTAATTCATCTATTGACATATCTAATTGAACATTATAATCAGTCACGCTGGATTTAAAATTTATACTTCCATCTCCTAGAGATATCTTGTCCAAATCAGCCCCTGTTACTCTTGCATAAGCTTTTATATTAGTTAAGCTTAAATATTTTGCTGGCTCCAATACTGAAAACGCGCCAATTGCAAGTGCCACTGCTATTATACGTTTAATTCGTTTGTTCATCCTAATTCCTCCGATTCATTATATTTCATCGATTACATATATTTTACCACACTTTTTCCTTATACTTCTATTATATTCAATGTCTATTTAGTTAAAATTTAAACCAATTATAGAAAATTATAGTTTATGATTAATAATATACTATTATCATTACACATTTTCCAATTATATATATGATTAAGACTTACTATATATATTTTGTAAATAGCATTTTACAAAATACACTTGGAAATATCACTTCAAATCTTTATAAGATTTTTTAAATTGTAGAATTATTATTGTGACATATACATAGCATAAATCAAAAGATATATCTTAATATATAAATTCCTTCATTATATATAGGCGAGATATTAACCTCCTTGTACAATAAATATGCTGATCATCAATAAATTATATCATTTAGCAGAAAAAAGAACGCATAAGCGCCCTTTCTTCTATGTGTTATATTTCTATTTTATGACTTATGATACCCAGGCTCCATCTGCTCCAATTCTATATCCATTGATTGTAGTATTTTCAGCCATTGTTCCGTCAGCATTCAAATAATAGTATTTACCACCACTTAATACCCAGCAATTTTCTTCCATAAATCCATCTGCTCCTAGGTAATACCATTTTCCATAGTTTTTATCAAAAAACCATTGATTATTTATTGGCTTTCCGTTTAAATCATTATATTGCCATTTACCACTTACCTGTATCCATTGATTAGCTGTTATTGTTGTATTATTTTGAGAATCTGTAGTATCTATATGAACAGGATTACTTGATTGAACATTAGTACTTACTGCTGCACTGTCAGTCCCACTTGCTGCTACTCCATTTAAAGAGCTGTCACCTTTGTTTATCTTTAGGATATACTCCCTATCATCACCATTATCATCTTCAAGCTCTATTTTAATATCATTTTCTCCATTATCTAAGCTGACACTTTTCTCATAGTCATCATTTTCATCTACCTCATCACCATCTATTGTAACTTGATAATCATCATCTTCTGGCTTAGCCTTAATTATGACTGAATTTGCATTCTCAGCTACATTATAAGTATACCCCCCCTGTGAATTTGATACAGAAATTTTATCTTCATCAACTGCAAGACTTTTTAAATTTATGACGTTTTCGTCAACAGTACTGTTAGGTGTATAGTTTATATTGATTATATAAGTGCTGTCCACCTTACCCTCATCTTCATATTCAACATATTTATCAGGCTCTTCCTTATATACTCTTACAGTAATAATATTTGTTCCTAGTGATAATTTAATATCACTATTTGCAGCTTCTCCCTTAGTTGAATCAGAAGTTCCATTAAATACCCTAATATATTTTGAATCTGGTCCATCCGGCTCAAGTTTTATAGTATCAGCCGATGTTTCTGCATAATAAGTATGATCATTTTCTATATCATCATAATTTATCTCATTATAATTCCTATAGCTATTATCATAATAAAGTTTAATACCAGTTCCACCTTGAGTTTCCACTCTTAAGCTTGTTAATTCCTCTGTTTGATTATCATCTGACGCTGCATAAGCTGTTTTAGTCATTAGATCAACTTGAGCAACAGACCCAACAGCTGAAATACTTCCAAACATTAACCCTATAGCAATTATTTTCTTTAGGTTTTTATTCATATGTGCATCCCTCCCCTTTTATTTTGCAGTCTAGTTATAATCTGTGTATTCTATTTAATCCAAGCTCCGTCAGCACCAACTTTATATCCGCTAATTGTAGTACTTGTTGCCATAGATCCATCAGAAGTTAAATAATAGTATTTTCCTCCACTTATTACCCAGCAATTTTCTGCCATAGCTCCAGATGTACTTAAGTAATAGTACTTACCGCTGCTTAATATCCAACTGTTTTCTGCCATGAATCCATCTGAAGCCATATAGTACCAGCTGTTATAATTTTTATCAAAGACCCATTGATTTATTAATTGTTTTCCTAAGTTATCATAATACTGCCATTTTCCACTTACCTGTACCCAGCCATTTTTGATTGAAGGTGAAGTTGAATCTGCTGTATTTCCAGTTGATACGGTAGTTGTTGTGCTTGGATTAGATGCTGCTGTGCTTGAAGTTAAAACTCCGTCTCCTGAATCAGTTGAAGTAGTTCCTCTATATATCTTTAAAGTATACTCTCTTTCATCATCGTCCTCATCTTCAATTCTTATTTTAATATCATTTTCACCATTATCTAAGTCTACATCTTTTTTATAATTGTCATCATCATCTACTTCATCGCCATCAATTTCGACTGTATCTTCATCCTCGTCTTCTGGTTTTGCTTTAATTGTTACTTCATCTGCATCACTAGCTACATCATAAGTATATGTTACCTTTGAGTCTGATAAAGAGATACTATTTCCATCTACACTTAGACTATCCAAATAAATATCGTCATAGTCATCAGCATCATCATCTGAAGTATCAGAACCATCACCAGTGTATTTTACATGAATTGTATAATCATTTACCACATCATCATCATCATCATACTCTACATCATCGTCTGGCTCTTCATCATATACTCTTACGACAATAGTATAATACTCTGATGATAAACTAATATCACTGCCTACTGATTTCCCCTTGATTGAATCACTAATATCATCTTCATCATCATCCTTAAATACTCTGACATATTTTGAGCTAATCCCATCTATATCCACATTAATTGTACTAGATGAAGTTTTAGCATAATATTCTTCATTAGGTTCTACATCATCGCTGTCTACTTCATCATCACTATCATAATCATCATCTTCATAAAGCTTAATAGTATCCCCGCTTGAATTTTCTAATTCTATACTGTCAAGTTCATCATCATCATTGTCATCATCATCATTATATTTTACTTTTATTTTGTATTCACTAATAACATGGCTGTCACTGCTATACTTTATGTTGCTAGAAGGTTCTTCATCATATACTCTTACAACAAGGGTTGTTGTTCCTGATGATATGCTTATACTACTGCTTACACTTTTGCCTTCTGTTGAACTTGAAGTATCATTAAATACTTTGACGTATTCAGATGCAGGGCCACTTATATTTACCCTTACTGTCCTTGATGAACTCTCTGCATAGTATGTTATACCAGGTGATATACTGCTGCTAACTGCAGTACTGTAACTGCTGTCACTATAAATTTTTAAAGTACTACCACCTGAAGTTTCTAATCCCAAACTAGATAAGGTACTTACAGAATTGTCTGAAGCATAAGCCTTTGAAGTTAGTAAATTAATTCGGCCAGCTGGTCCTGCAGCTGAAACTATTCCTATTGCCATTATTATGGCAATTATTTTCTTAATATTTTTATTCATCATAACTTGTCCCTCCAATTTAATAACGTGAATTGGAATCTAAATTACTTTATATTAATGTTTTTTCTAAATACCCCTTTAAACTCACGTTAATTATTATTAATTTATCTCATATGATGCTGCTATATATAAATAAGGCTGGAAGATTACCGCCCAGCCTTGTTTTTTATAAATATATATCTTATTAGCTTTATTATGAAATCCAAGCTCCATCAGAACCAACTCTCCATTGGCCAACATAAGTATCATGAGCCATCATTCCATCTGCTCCTAAGTAATACCACTTTCCATAGTTTCTATCAAAAAGCCAGTAACTCTTTAATGGAGCTCCTGTGGAATCATTATATTGCCATCCGCCATTTACTTGTACCCATCCAACTTTTGCAGTTGTAACTACTGTTGCTGTACTTGTCTGTGACGCTGCTGTACTTGTAGCTGTTGAAGCAACTGTAGTATTATCTGCTCTAGTTATCTTTAAAGTATACTCTCTTTCATTATCATCTTCATCTTCGATTTTTACTTTAATATCATTTTCACCTTTATCTAAATCTACATCTTTCTTGTAATTGTCATCATCATTTACTTCATCGCCATCAATTTCAACTGTATCCTCATCTTCATCTTCTGGTCTTGCCTTTATTGAAACTTCATCTACATCGCTTGCTACATCATAAGTATATGTAGTTTTTGAATCTGATAAAGAAACGCTGTTTCCATCTACACTAAGGCTATCTAGATATATATCATCATATTCATCTGAATCGTCTGAATCATCTGAGTCATCTGAGTCATCTCCAGTGTATTTTACATGAATTGTATATTCATTTGAAACATCATCATCATCATCATATCTTACATCATCATCTGGCTCTTCATCATATATTTTTACAGCAATAGTATAGTACTCTGATGATAAACTGATATCGTCACCTACTTCTTTACCTTTAGTTGAATCACTGATATCATCTTCATCATCATCCTTGAATACTCTTACATATTTTGAGCTGACCCCATCTATGTCTATATTAATTTTATCAGATGAAGTTTTAGCATAGTAATCAGTATCTGGATCTACATCTTCGCTATCTACTTTTTCATCACTATCGTAGCTATCGTCATCGTAAAGCTTTATGCTGCTTCCATCTGAAGTTTCTAATTTTAGACTATCAAAAGTATCATCGTCATTTTCATCATCAGATGCATAAGCCTTTGTTGTTAAAAAGCTAGCATTGCTGACAGCTGGTGCTGCTACTGAGATTGTTCCAAATACCATTGCCAAAGCAACTATTTTCTTTAAATTTTTACTCATAAATTTATTCCTCCAATTTATTTATCGTCACTATTTATTAAAATTATATACATATCTTATATTTTACCACTAAAACAACATTTGTCCAAATTTAATATTCTTTTCTTAGATATAAGGCAGAACTACACGCACTTCAATTGACAATTTGTTCATTCTTAATTAGCTGCTGTATTATCTGTCATTTTTCCTGTTGAATCTAAATAATACCATTTTCCATCAGAGTTTTCTAGCCAGCCAGTCTTCATTGCTCCACTGCTGTCAAGATAATACCAGTTTTCTGAGGAATCTTCTAACCATCCGCTTTGCATTACTCCTCTTTCATTTAAGTAATACCAATTTTTCCCTGATTGTATCCAGCCTGTTTGTATCTCCCCCTTTTCATTTAAATAAAACCAGTTGCTGCCATCATAAAACCAGCCAGTTGCCATAGTTCCATCTGCTTTTAAGTAGTAAGTCTTTCCTGTTTTACTGTCAAACCACCACTGATTTTTTAAAGGCACTCCAGTTCCGTCAATATATTCCCATTTTCCATTAACTTTCTGCCATGAATTGAATTTGCCTGAATCACTTGTAACTGCATTATTTATGTTACCTGAAGCTGAGCTTGTACTTCCTTGACTCGCAGAAGTAGAAGCAACCGAAGTCGAGTTACTTCCTCTGTATACATTCAAAGTATATGTTTCATCATCATCATTACTTTCAACATATATCTTTATGGTATTGTTACCTTCATCTAAGCTTATTGTCTTTTCAAAGTTATCGCTTTCTTCTACAGATTGTCCATTAATTTCAACTACATCCTCATTATTATCAGGAGTTGCTCTAATAAGAAGATCTTCAATATTATCATTGACACTTACATTATATGAATATTGTTCCTTTGAAAAATCAATATCTCCATTACTTAGATAGATACTTTGCAAATATGCATAATCTTTATCAAGTTCGTCGTCAGAGCTTATATCATTTGAATCTGGTTTCTTGACATGAATTATGTAAGTATTTTCGCAATCAGTTACATCTTTATTCCCATAAGCATCTTTATAAGCCTGCTCACTTTTGTATGTTCTCAAATAAACATCCTCATATGTAGAGTCAATATTTACATACTCTCCAATATCCTGACCTTCTGCAGTCTTATCTGCTGAAGTGAATACTTTTGCTACATATCCATTACCTTGTACACCTGCTGATATATAAAATCCATCAGCTCCAGTAAGGCTCATATAATAATCTTTATTTCCAGATAGACTTGTTTCATTTCCTTCATAAGTATTAAGTAATTTAATCTCACTTCCAGTACTCCTTGTTATAGTCAGTGAATTTAGCTCTCCATCACTTGCACTTCTATAGGTTGATGCATATGCTTCTACTGATCCTAAAACAAACTTATCAGCTGGCAAAACACCTGAAATTGTTCCGATTATAAGGCTTACTGCTATTATGTGTTTGATTTTCTTGTGCATAATATACCTCCTTTGCACTTTTTAACACCTTAACTTTATCTTTTATTATAGCTATTCAATTTAAAAACTTGATATCTTCATTATTTGACTTGTATATAGTTACATTTTCATTCTCTTATATAAATTACCATAAGCGCATATATTTCTAACTAATATATTCAATTCTAATTTTACCTCATAATTCTAAACTTTCTATTATATAATTATTAACTTTTTATAAATACTTTGTATATATGTTGTAAAATAAAAGTTTCGGGAGTACTTATTAAGAAAATATATCCATTTAATCACTTGAATTTTAATTATCTATTGAATCCAAGCTCCATCTGATCCAACTTTATAGCTTCCAATTGTTGTATCATGTGCCATAGATCCATCAGAATTCAAGTAATAATACTTTCCATCCGTATCTTTTATCCATCCTGTTCTCTTCTGTCCATTATTATCAAGGTAAAACCATGATCCATTTATCTTTTGCCAGCCAGCTTGTGCATTACTATTATTATCATCTTGACCTCCGTTACTATTTTGTTCCCAAGCTCCATCTGAACCCAGCTCATATCCATCAACTGTTGTATCATGTGCCATAGATCCATCGGAATTCAAGTAATAATACTTTCCATCCGTATCTTTTATCCATCCTGTTCTCTTTTGTCCATTATTATCAAAGTAAAACCATGATCCATTTATCTTTTGCCAGCCAGCTTGTACATTACTACTATTGACTCCTTGACTATCATTATTATTTTGTTTCCAAGCTCCATCTGAACCTAGCTCATAGCCATCAATTGTTGTATCATGTGCCATAGATCCATCAGAATTTAAATAATAATATTTTCCATCCGTATCTTTCATCCATCCTGTTTTTTTCTGTCCATTATTATCAAAGTAAAACCATGATCCATTTATCTTTTGCCAGCCAGCTTGCCCATTACCATTGCTTGCTCCTTGGCTGTCATTTGCAAGCTGATTGCCTTGTTGTCCTGCTTCAGAATTCAATGTTTTATTAACTGTTAATGTATATGTCCTTGAATTATCATCCTTCGAAACTTTTACAGTTATTGTATTAGTAGTTGAACTTAAAGGTACTGTACTTTTATATCCACCATCGCTATCAACTATTATTCCATTTATTGTAACTGTATTGTCCGTATCCTTAGGTATAGCTTGTACTATTGTTGAAGCTGCATCGTTAGGAACATTAGTAGTATAAGAAGTTGTATTTTGATCAAAGTTAACAACACCATTGCTTAATGAAAGTCCTAATAAATCCGCATCATCAGAAGTTGTGTTTTTTATGATGATAGTATATTGGTTATAATCCGAACTAGAATAATCCTCATCATATTTATCTTCATATACTCTTACCTTAAGAGTAGTAGTTGTTCCTTCTGAAATACTAATATCATCGCCAACTTCGTAAGCTGTACTAGAACTTCCTTTAAATATTCTTACATTATCATCGTCTGCTCCATCTATACTATTTATAACAATTTTATTTGATGAAGTTTTTGAATAATATGTATCTCCAACAGATAAATCATCATCGAGCTTATCATCATAACCGCTATCTGTATAAAGATTTAAACTACCTCCATTTGAAGTTTCTAATTCTAAACTTCTTAGTTCATCAGCATCAGAATCGGATGCATAAGCTTTTATAGTTAATAAATTAGCACATGTTGCTGGTGCAACTGCTGAAACACTTCCGAGCACTATTACTGCCGCAATTATCTTTTTTAAATTTCTATTCATAAATATCGTCTCCTCATTTTAATACACAAGTTTGTATACTTATTTATAAAACTTTTTAATCAAATAGTACCTCATTTTCCTTACAAGTATTATATTAACCAATTATTGTTGCATTAGTGTGACAATAATATTGCTAGACTGTTAATTTAATATAAACCAACATTAAACAATATCTCACTAACTTGTATTGATAAAAGGCATGTAAAAAATAAGAAATGAAGTTACTTAAAAAAGAACTTCACTCCTTATTTCTTATATATTAAATTTTATTCAATCACTAAACTAAGCTATAGCTTTTGGCAATTTACTTCTAAAGTTATTCTAGGAAACTTCAATTTAACCTACTAACTAGCAATTTTTAATATAAACGCCAAAAATCTTAGATAATTAAAACTCCACTATCATTAAATTTATATTCTTTTCCGTCAATTATCTGAGTTCCAGTTAACATAACTCCGCTTGGACTAAAATAATATTTTGAATTGGAATAAACCAGCCATCCTGTCTGCATTGATCCATCACTATTTAGATAATACCATTTATCATTATCCTGTATCCATCCTGATTTCAGTGAACCATCACTATTTAAATAATACCATTTTTCAGTTTTTGTATTGCTAGCATCTGCCTTTGAAGCATCACTATCCTTACTGCTCGTACTAGTAACTTCTTCCTTATACCAGCCTGTCTTCATATCTCCACTTGATTTATCTAACATATACCATTTTCCACCTGTATACTGCCAGCCTGTTAACATAATCCCATTACCATCTAATAAATACCATTTATCATCCTTTTGCAGCCAGCCTGTTACCTTAGAACCATTTTCATCGTAATATTCCCAGCCTTTATCTGTTTGTACCCATTGAGATTTCTTAGTCGTATCTGTACTTGTATTGCCAGTGCTTGTATTGCCACCACTTGTGTCAGTATTATCTTGAGATGTACCTCTCTTTACAGTTAATGTATATGTTCTCTTCTTATCATTTAATTCATCCTCAACTATTACCTTAATAGTGTTTTCACCTTTGGACAAAGATACTTCTTTTTCAAAGTCATCATCAGAGTTCACTTCATCTCCATTAATTGTAACTAAATAATCCTCATCTTCTGGTTCTGCATCTATTGTTAACTTACTTATAGAGTCATCAAGATCCACAGTATACTCAGTTTCATCTTCTGAGAAATCAAGACTTCCATGATTTATCTTAAGCTCATCTAAATATATATCATCTTGTGTATCTGAAGCATCTCCTCGTGTAATATTTAATGTATAAGTTCTTTGATTATCCTTATCATCTGTTACTTTTACTTTAATTGTATTTGTCCCTTCATCTAAAGATACAGTTTTCTTATAATCATCGTCTGAATCTACAACATCTCCATCTATTCTTACCCTATCTGAATCATCTTCTGGCGGTGCTGTTATTTTTATTTCGCTGACTGAAGAATCAACACTGACATCATAGCTTGTCTTTTGTTTTGTGAAACTTATGTCTCCTTTGTTAAGCTGAATGTTATCTAGATATATTGAATCTTGAGTGTCATCCTCATCATCACTTGCTTGTGTTTTCCTTACGTTTATTGTATATTCTTGATCACAATTTGTTACATCCTTATCAACATTTTTAGCTTCTCTGTAATCATCTAAAGAATTATAAGTTCTAACATAAATAGTTGTATCACCTTTTCCAAGTGGAATTTCATCTCCTGACTCATACTCCTCTGCATCAGCTCTGTCGGAAGTAAAAATTCTAACTATTTCATCTTCACCTTCGGCTTCAGCATCTATTTTAATTCCATCGCTATCATCTGTAAGTTTTACATAATATTCTTCATCATCACTTAATTTAACTGTATCCCCATTATACCCATCACGTAAATCGAGAGTATCTCCATTGGTTGATTTTACTTTTAATGTTTTTAATTCATCTGCATCTGGAGAATATGATGATGCATAAACTGGCCTAGCCATTATATCTCCAAACTTCACTGGTGTTATAGCTGAAATAGTAGAAAAAGCATTAATTGTAAGCACAAGTGCAATTATACGTTTTATATTTTTATTCATAAAGTTTCCTCCCATACCGTTATGAGTTAATTTTATCACTATTATCCCGTAAAATACAAGATTCTTATATACCAAGATTAAAAAATTAAGAAAATTGAAATTTTTATATACATTCTTGTAAAACTTTCCATATATAAATTTTCTACATTTTTATGAATTAATAAAATCATTTTTTCAAATAATAACATATAACTATTTTTCATTTTTAGTTATAAAAAATTATAGACTATATGCTGCAATTAAATTTATGCATTAAAATCAAGCAAACATTTTAATTGTGTCGTAAATTTAAATATGAATATTATCGCAGTATTTGACATTGCTATTTCAAATCATTATGTTAGGAGTGATTAAATATGAACAATGAGAAAATATCCTCATCTTCTAAAAATTTAACCGATATGTCTTCATCAGGACCTAGTGCTTCTGATATAGAAAAATTGAAAGATCTTTATCTTCCAAAATCCAAAGCTAGAAATAATCCAAGTGAAAAGAGCATTGAAGATGCAAATGATTTAGAACATCCTAAGCCTCCAAGTCCAAATTCATTAACATAAGACACAATCAAATAAATAACAAGGCAATTTGTCTCCTTGACTAATGAAAAATATCCATGGCAGTTTTGAACTTGTTATTTATTTTCACGTGCGTAACTTAATTCTATAAATCTATCTCATGGAATTTAAAATTCTGCAATTCTTTTAGTATTATTGAAAAGTAAGGAGTGATACTATGACTGAAAAAAAGAGTTCTGGTACTTCTGATGTAAGAGATGATAATAAAAAAGCTTTTACTAATACGTATCTGCCAAAAGTTAGAACTAATTATCATCCAGATAAAAATGATGTTGAAAGCGGGACTGGTGTTGATTTTCCTATTAACATGCCAAATCCTGCAACTGATTCTATCGTTGTGAACAATATAGCAAATCAGGAATTTGACTACACTGAAGATATGATTTTACCTGACGATGATACAGATAAAAGTTAAGTAAATCAACTTTTAAAATCAAGTATACTGAACCAAAGCAGTTAAGGTTTACTAAAACAGTTATGAGTTATAATCTATAATTGATTCACTTTTGTTTACAAATCTTATAGCTGCATAATATAAAATAATTCGAGAAAATAGTGTGAATAATTTTAAAAATGTTGGTCACAATAATATCTGTACCCCATAATACTCAAGCACTAAAGTTTATCATTTTAATTTAGTGCTTATTTCCAAAGAAATAGGGAGCTCAAATGCTTAAAGTCCATTTGAGCTCCCTCATTTTTATATTCTTATTTAATATTGTTATAATAATTCAAAACCTATATTTAAATCTAAAATAAATTAATTATACTTAAACATTAAATTAAAAAACTTTACTCTTCTTTAATTTTGAATTGTCCAGTTATCCTTTGTTGCATATATTGATACTCCATCATCGTTAGAGCTTGTCTCATATAAACTAACACCGCCCGAAATTAAATTGTTATAAGCAGTATTTTGTTTAACACTTTCTTTGCTCCTGCTTATTATTCCTACCACTGGCTTTAAATGATTAATAAAATCTTGAGTTGATGATGTATCATTTCCATGATGCGGTACTTTAAGCACATCAACTTTTCTTCCATCTAACATATTGTTTGTCCAAAAATCTAGTTCTGAATTCCATTCCATATCACCAGTAAATAGTTCTTGTAAGTCACCATAATTCAAATATACAATATCCGAATTCTCATTGATTCCCCAATAATACTGAGTAAGTTTATCAGAACCTATTCCTCCAAAATCCTTGCCTGATTGTACGAACTGTAAAATCTTGCCCTTATCTATGAATTCATCATGTTTTGGATTTATAAATTCCATATCTTTAGCCTGCATAGCTGCAACCGCACGATTATAAACTTCATAATCATGTTTCATGAGCTCTATATCACTTGCATTTTCTGCCGTATCTTTTATTCCTGAATACCAATTTTTCATTTTTGCAATATCAGGCATATAAACTTTACCAACTTTGAAATTGCTTAAAACAGCAGATAGTCCACCAATATGATCTGAATGTGCATGGCTAATTATCACATAATCAATTACACCTTTGCCATCTTCTTGTTTAAGATCTTGACTTTTCAAGAAGCTAACTAGCTTGTCTGATGTTTCTTCAAGACCAGTATCAATTAAAGCTGTTTCTCCATCTGGAAGCTTTACAAACGCGCAATCAGCATCTCCAACATTCAAATGTCTCACAAATAAATAATCTTTCATTTGTGTAGGCCCTATATATCTTCCATTAACATCAAAATTATCTGCTTCATTATTTATAATAGCATAACCAGTTGCAATGCTGCTATCTGCCTTAACATAATACTTACTTGTTTTCGTAGTTATCCACTGATTGACTCCCATTTCTCCATCACTATTTGAATAATAAGTTTTCCCATTGTTGCTGTAAAATCCTGTCTTTAAACTTCCATTTGATGCAAAAAAGTACCATTTACCATCTATGTATTGCTTTCCTGATAACATTATTCCATCAGCATTTAAGTAATACTTATAACCCTTATCATTAAGCCAGCCTGTTTGCATTATCCCATTTTTATCTAAATAGAACCATCCATAGTTGCCATATTGCCATCCAGTTTGTTTAATTCCAGCTTCGTTAAAATAATACCATGAGCCTTCAATTTTCTTCCAACCTATAGTTGCAGCATAGTCGCTTCCTAAATAAAATTCATTGTCATTATTTGCATTTGGATTTACGTCTTTTTCTTTAAACCAGCCTGTTTTTGTTAATATACCATCCTTAGTAACATAATACCATTTTCCGTGTAAATTCTGCCATGCTGGCAAAACTTCTACTGTTGATGTTTCTGAATTTTGGTTTTGATTGTCATTTTCATTAACAGTGCTTGTACTTTTTCCTTCATCATCTTTTCCAGAAACAGTTGCCGTATTAGTCCCTTGTGCATTTGAGTTTGTTGTATTTACGCTGCTGCTTCCCTGATTTTTATCGCTGCTGTCTACCGTATTAGTCTGATTTACTTTATCATCTGCCATTGCCATAGTTCCGATAAACGACATACATAATAAAAAGACCATTGGAACTATAACTAATGCTTTCTTTATATTCTTTTGCATATTACTGCTGCCTCCTTAATGTCCTATCCATAAGGGATATTATAACTCTAAATTCAAATTTTTTCAAATTTACATTGAATATAAATACCAAAGATGTAATCCAGAGTTAATCGTATATCACATAGAAAATAGTTACACTTAACTCATGTAAACATTGTGTGAATTTTTTTAAATTTATCATTATATGATGTTAAAGTTAATGATTAATCAAAACTTATTCTAAACACATGAGAATGAGTCTATGATTTGTACATAATCTTTCTATATAGTTTACTATGCTTTTTAATAATAAACTTTTGTATGTAATTACACCAGAAAACACATATATATTTGTGCAAGCAGCATTTGAAATTGAGCTACTAAAGATTCTTAGTACAAGGTTGTTAAATTTACTGCTTGTCATAAACTTGCTTTATGAGCATGCAGAAGTTGGCACAACCTTGTACTTAGAATCTTTCAGCGAAAATTTCATAAGTCTGCTGAAACAAATATATATGTGTTTTCGGCAATTCATCACATAAGTTTATTTATATATTTAAAAAGCCTTTTCCTCTGACTTCTGATATATCTATTATGGTTATAAATGCGCTTGGATCTATAGAGTGTATTGCACTTTTTAAGTCTATCATCTGATGAGAGCTTACGATACAATAAAGCATTTTCTTTTTATCGTGAGTATATTCTCCTTCTGCAAATAGAGATGTAATTCCACGATTTAAATCTTTAATTACAAATTCAATAATTTCTTCTTCTTTTCTTGTTAAAATAAGAAGCAGTTTCCTACTGTTAAATCCTTTTAGCATCCTATCTAGAACTAAGCTTTGAATAAATAACGAAATAATTGTATATAATGCCTGTTGAATACCAAATATTATTGCTCCAGCAATAACTATTAATAGATTAAGAGAAAATCCTAAGCTTCCTATATTAAAATTTGAAAATCTCTTTCTGATAAGCATTGTTATGATATCAGTTCCACCTGTAGAACCACGCCTTAAAAATACTAACCCATAACCAATTCCACATAATACTCCACCATAAATACAATAGATAAGTAAATCACCATCTAGATTTATAAAGTAAGCAAAAGATTTTGTTATCATAAGAGAAAATGAAAGACAAAGCATTCCTATTGTAGTATAGATAGTAAATGATTTATCAAGTTTTTTGTAACTTAATATTAGTAGTGGTACATTAATTAAGAAAACCACTATACCAGCTGGAACTTTAAGTGTATATTCTAAAATAAGTGCTACACCTGTAGCCCCTCCACTTAAAAGTTTAGCATGCACTAAAAAAAGATTTACTCCTGCAGATGCTATCATACAGCCTAAAAATATGAATATAACATCCACTAAATTTCTCTTATATTTATAATATGTGCCCATTTATATACTCCTTATATTTCAATTAGTAATCAGCAATGTATACCTGGCAATCTAGAGATTTAATCAAACTTCTATATTGGCCAAATATAATTCTATATTTAATTAATCGCATTTTCAACAAGACATCTTTATATTCTACAAACAACCTTTATAATCTTAGTAATTATTTATTAATAATTTAACCTATATATTAAATTTTCAAACTTATACATATAAAAATAATAAGCCAGCATGCTTCTGGCTTATTATTTATTAAATATTATTGATATTATTTAAATCTTAAATTTATCTATTTCTGTTTCTAAAAGTTCTGCTTTTTCTTTTAGCATTTCTGCTTCTTTGGTAACTTCTTCTATAGCTTCTGTCTGTGTTTGAATTGAGGCTGTCACTTCTTCAGAGCATGCTGCAGTTTCTTCAGATATTGCTGCAATATTATTTATTGAATTGACTACATGACCATTATTTTCATGCATTTTTTTAACAAAGTCCCCTACATAATCTACAGCATTCGTTATTGTATCAGTTGCTTCAGTAATCTTATTGAAGGCATCATTAACATCGTTAACTGATACAAATTGCTCTTTAGAAACTTCCTTCACTTCCCTCATTGAATCAACACTGCTTAATATATCTTCCTTTATATCTAAAATTATTTGCCCTATATCTTTTGTAGATTGTGCTGAATCCTGCGATAGCTTTTGAATTTCTTCTGCTACTACTGCAAACCCCTTGCCAGCTTCCCCAGCTCTTGCAGCTTCTATTGATGCATTTAAAGATAATAGTTGAGTTTGCTCCGCAATACTCTTTAATGCTTCTAAAATACTTTCTATGCTATTAGACTTTTCATTTAAGCTTTCAATATTAACTTGAGTTTTTTCTACTATATTTACTGTAGTTTGTGCTTTTGTCTTTAACTCATCAACTTTTATAATTCCATTAGCAATTTCTTTAGACGAACTAATTGATTCCTGAATCATCAGTTCAGTTTTTTCTGCCAATTGATTAAATTCGGTTTCCATCTGTTCACCAAGCTTCGCACTTTCTTCTGCACCATTAGCTTGATTACATGCACCATCAGCTATCTCTTGTGCAGTAGTACTTATTTCTTTTGCTACACTTGTAGTTTCCTGAGCTTTACTAGTTAAAACTGAAGAGCTTTCTTTAATATCATAGGTTAAATCCTTTGTTCTATTTAATAACTCTGAAATTTTATGTACCATTTCATTAAAACTTTCTCCTAAAACTCCAATTTCATTTTTAGAGTTAATAGAAGCTTTCACTGTAAAATCTCCAGTGGCTGCTATTGACAATAGGCTTGATATTTCCGCTATAGGCTTAGAAATTCTTCTTGAAACATATAATATTATTACAGCTGCTATAGCTAATATAACTAATCCAACTATTATTGAAATTTCTCTTACCTTATCTATTATTGCCTTTGCACTAGATTCCTTCTGAACTGTAATAACTGACCAGTTTTGTGAGCTTCCATCAAGCTTAATATTTGTATAAGAAGCATAATAGTTTTGTCCATCTTCTTTGTATTTTATACTGCCAGCATTACCAGCCGTAAGCTGTGCGATAATTTCTTTTACTCCATCTGATAATTGAATTGGCTCTTCCTTAGGATTTCCTTCTTGAACACCTGTTGTTTTAGTCTGATTTTTATAATTATATAACTGCTGTATTACATCATCATCCGGATGAGCAACCGCAACACCATCTCCATCTATTATGAAAGAATATCTCCCTGATTTCTCATCTGAATTTTCTTTTACTAATTCCTGGAGCTTTTCTAATTTAATATCGGCCCCCATTACTCCTGTAAATTTATTATCATCCGTTAATGGAATAAACACTGAGGTAACTGGATTTTTAGATGAAACAGAATAATAAGATTTAGAGACAAATGGTGCGAGTGTACTCTTAGATTGGCTAAACCACCATCTATCTGATCTATCAGCAAGCTGACCTGATGATCTACCAGTCTGCATTCCTGTTTGATCCTGTATATATAGCAATTCAAAATATGGATTTCTTTTTTGAGTATCTTTAAGTACATTTTCTTTTGCATCCTTATTTCCTAATACAACATCAGAATTATATGCTAAATCTTCAGTCACTTTATAGGCCGTATCCATAAAGGTTGATACATTTTTAGAAATAAGGTTCGTTATAATTTGATTATTGTTGTTTATTTCATCATCATAATATCTAGATAAAATACTAGTTACACATATTATAATTCCAAAGGTCAAAACTACAGCTATTGATAGCATTGTAAATAACAATTCTCGTTTTATACTGCCTTTTTTCAAACTTCTATTTATATCTGTATTTTTATATGATCTTTTACTTTGATTATCCAGATTACTTTTTAAGTTTACTTTGGTTTCAGTATCTCTCTTTGTTCTTTTTATTTTCATCAACATTTACCCCTTACTTAATATAGATCTCTTATTATAGTAATTATTTTTTATAATTAACTTATCATTATTATGTAAAAATTTTTTCTAAAATATATTTTCATGTTTATTTTTCTACATTTTTTTGCTTTTTATCATGTATTATTGATAGATTATAACATAATTTCATATTTTATCAATGAATCTAACAAAACTTTTACTTACTTATGAAAAATCATATGATAACTCTAGCTAATACTTTGATGTTAGAATGGTTAATGCTTATAATTAATATTTATTAACTTTTATCTCATCTATATAAGAAATAATAATATTGAATAATTATACTGAATGAATAAAAAAAGAGTATCCTTCGATACTCTAGTGTGTTTTATATCCTTATAATTAGGATTTGCTTAGCAAACCCTAATTATAATATACAGTTATCTCTAATTTACCCTTATTTCTTGGAATTATATTATCTTTTATTGTCTCTCCGTTAATAACAACTTTAATATCACTTTCAGCACCTTCTTCTAATCTAGAAACCTTTATAGTGTAGTCTTCTTTTTCATTTGTAATCTTTATCTCAAATTCTTTCCAATCCTTTGGAACACATGGATTTATGCTATATCCCTTATCTTTTACTTTTCTTAGGCCTAAGATATTTTCGATTCCAACTCTATACATCCAGCCTGAAGCTCCTGTATACCAGCTCCAGCCTCCTCTTCCTGCATGAGGTTCCTTTATGTAAACATCCGCTGACATTACATATGGTTCTACCTTATAAGTCATGCATTCTAATTCTGTCTTTGAATGATTTATAGGGTTTATCATATTATAATATTTTACTGCCTTATCTCCGAGCTTAAGCTTAGTTAAAGCTAGGATTACCCATACTGCTGCATGAGTATACTGACCTCCATTTTCTCTTACTCCAGGTACATATCCTTTTATATAACCTGGTTCTAATTTTGAATTGCTAAATGGTGGTGCAAGTAATAAGATCATTCCCTTATCTCCCTTAACAAGATTATTATCAACAGCTTCCATAGCTTCCATTGCCCTTGTTTTGCTGTCTACTTTAGGCTCGAATTTGTATTCATCATCAAAGGCTCCTGAAATTATTGACCAGCTTTGAGCTAAGGAATCAATCTGGCATTCTGGATTTTCCCTTGAACCAAGTGGTGTTCCATCATCAAAATATGCTCTCCTATACCAGCCGCCATCCCATGCATTTTTCTCCAAGTTTTCTCTTATGAACTCTTTTCTTTCTTCATAGTGACTTTTTGTTTCCAGATCATTTCTTATTTCTGCAATTTCAATAAAGCTGTTTAAAATAGAGTATAAAAACCATCCAAGCCATACACTTTCTCCTTTTCCTCCATTTCCAACAGTACTCATTCCATCATTCCAATCTCCACTGCCCATTAAAGGAATGTTATGAACTCCAAATTTTAAGCTTTTTTCTATAGCTTTTAAACAGTGTTCATATATAGTACCTTCCTTTGACGATTGATTCACTATTGTGTATCTCTCATCTTCACCTTCTCTTAGAGGTTCATCTTCAAGGTAAGGAGCTTTTGCATCTAAAATAGCATAATCTCCTGTAGAATTAACATATTCTGCAGTTACATAAGGCAGCCATAGAAGGTCATCACTAAATCTGGTTCTTATACCAGAGTTCACAACTGGATGCCACCAATGCTGTACATCCCCTTCTACATATTGTCTTGATGCACTTCTTAAAATTTGAGCTTTTGGTATTTCAGGTTCTACAACTCCTAGAGACATGGAATCCTGAAGCTGATCTCTAAAACCATATGCTCCACCACTTTGATAAAATGCACTTCTGCTTAAATATCTACAGCTCAAGGTTTGATATAAAAGCCATCCATTTAAAAGGTAATCTAAGGACTTATCTGGTGTCTTAACTTGTATATTTCCAAGGAAATGTCTCCAATATTGTTTTACTTTATCTAATTCATCTTCTACATTTGCAAAATTACTATATTTATCTATGAATTTCTCTATATTGTCTTTTTCATCCTGCCCAAATAAAACTACTAGTTCCTTCTTCTCACCTTTTCTTAGTTTAAAAGTAGTTTGAGCTGCTAAACATGGATCATAAATCCCCCCAGATTTATTATTTAAACTCTTACTGCTTAATGCCTGTGGCTTAGCTACTTCCCCTCCGATTCCTATAAATCCCTTATTATCTCCAGTAAAACTTGTTTCTTCGCCACCTATAATTGTTAAATAAGCGTCTAACTTGCCAAAGTTCTCACTATAGGGATTATGCGCTCCTATAAACCTATTACTGATTCCATTCCCGCTGCCCTGATTTTTCTTTATATATGTAGAAATATATCTTGCACTATCATATTCGTAAACCCCTAAAACAAGTTTTGCATAATAAAATAATGAAAGTTCTCTATCTTCGTTACTTAAGTTCTCCAAGGTAACTCTTTGAAGCTTTATTTTTTCATTTTTAGGTGCAAAGACTTCAAGCTTTCCTTTAAGCTCATGGGCTGTATGCTTATATTCTGAATATCCAAAGCCGTGCTTTATTATATAATCTCCAGAATCTCTAACTGGTTTTGGGGTTATTGAAAAATACTCACCAGAATTATTATCTCTAACATAAAGAGCTTCTCCTGATGGATCTCTAATATAATCATTACTCCAAGGTGTTATCTTGTTTTCCCTTGAGTTTCCACACCAAGTATAACCCGAACCTGTTTCTGATACGTGGAATCCAAAATCTTCATTAGAAATAACATTAATCCAAGGTGCTGGAGTATTCTTATAATGTGACAATTTAATTACATAACTATTATCTTTTTTACTAAAACCTCCAAAGCCATTAAAGAAATCTAAATCTTCTATTTTAAAATCCTCATTAACCTCATCGTTAAAAGTCATATTAATTGAAGTTTTAGCTTCATCTTTATTAACTTGATTATTCTTATATTTATCAACTTCTAAATTCAACTCTTCAGCAATTTCATTAGCAGCTTTCTTCATATTATTTCTGTAGCTTTTCTGCTCATCTTCTTTTTCATTTTTCTCACCAAAATCATGTTGTTTTTCTGATTCCTTAGTATTTTTAATCAAGTCATAGTTATTTATTACTTCTTCATCATTATCATATACTTCATACGGTATATCCCTTAGAGCTTCTTCCTTTTGTATATCCTTTAAGGCTTCTTGCTTTGATATATCCTCTGAAGCTTCTTCCTTCTGATATTTATCTATAAATCTTGAATTGTTTCTTAAAGCTATACGTGAATCTAAGCCTTCTGCATCTAAATTCATATAAGTATTTAAATTTTTCTCAGAATATACATAGGAATTTAGACTATTCTTGCTATCTAAATATATCCTTGAGATTCCTATTAATAAATCTTTAGTTTCGGAATCCATAGTAGCTTTATTATGCACGAAGATTCCACCTGCTTTATTTAGGGAATTTCTTTCATTAGAAGTTCTTATTATTTCCATTATATTTTTTTGAAGAGGCGCTTCATAAGTAACTTCTTCATTATTGTATATAACTAAATCTAACTTAACTCCTTTTAGCTTTAAGTAATTATGAAACTTTACCGCAGTAAATGCTAAATTTACATCTTCTTCTTTCTCTATAAATAACATCATAATAGGTAAATCACCTGAGATACCATACGCCCATAAATCCTTTTGATGCTTTGAAATATTCTCAATATAATTTTCCCTATTTTCTCTACTGCTGCTTAAGAAAAATATGTTACTTGCAGCACTTTGAAAAGCATTAGCCATAGCACTTCTTATTCCTAAACTCTTAAGTTCAAGCTGTGTACTTATGCTATAATTCTTGAATACTATATCCAGCTTTTTATAGTCATTATATTCTCTGCATATTTCAAGAACCTGCTCTTTTGAATCACATATTCCTGTAATATAATAAATCTCTCTTTTAGATTTTGGTTCTAATCTAATTCTTGTACGTATGCTCATTATAGGATCTAAAACTGTTCCCACTGTATTATTTAAAGCTTTATCATTATCCATAACTAATGGATTTTTTAATTCCCTGTCTCTGCCTATAAAATTTAGTCTAGAAGTTTCATAGGATAGACTTCCTTCAAGCTCCCCATTAACAACTGCCTTATGGAAGATGTAAGGGATCTTTCCATCTTTAACTCTTGGTCTTCTACTGCCTATAAGAATCTCCTCTTCTGCATCATATTCAGTCTGCACAAATAAATTAGAAAAGGCTGGATGAACTGCATCTGCACTAAAAGCCGCTAGAGTTATTTCCATATAACTTGTTATCTCAATACTTCTTCCCTTATTACTCAAGTTATTTACAGTCAGTTTTCTTACTTCAAAGTTTTCTTCTGAAGAGAGTACAACTTCCATTTCAGTTTCAATATTGCCGTCTTTTCTGTTAAATTTAGCTTTATCTAAATTGAATTCCACTAAATATTTATCCCCAGAACTCTTGCAGGGTTCATAAGTCGAGCTCCAATAATCATTAGAATTTAAATTCTTTATATAAAAGAAAACTCCGCTGTCATCACTTGTTGAATTTCCTTTCCATCTATAAAGCATAGTATCATTTTTCTTTGAATATCCGCTTCCACTAACTGTAATCATTGATGAATAGTCCCCATTGCTTAATAACAAAAACTGTGGACTATCTTGGTTTACTTTTTCGAATATCCTTGGAATCAATGCTTCCCCTTTAAAATACCTATTCTTTATAGAAAAATCTTCATTCCTTTCGAAAGTTACATACTGCGGTATTCTTTCCTTTAGCAAGAGTTCAGTTGCCTTAACTTCTGGCAGGTCATGAAATCTATTAACTAATATATTATTTAGCAGTACATTATCTAAAGCCATAAGAGACATTCCCAAGTGATGTACCATGTAAGTCATAACCTTGTTAATGCTTTGTGGATAACTTGAAGCCTTAGAGCCCCTCATATTCGCATTATTTATATATTTTTCGTTGTTTTCCTCAAAATTATCCACATTATCAACATTATTCACATCGTTTTCAACAATATAGTCCTCATTTTTATCCCTTGTATTATCCACTCTTTTTGAGCGGTTATCCACAGATTTCTCATACTTATCCACATTTTGTGCATAAGTTTTTCCAATTGTTGATATATTATTGTTATTTAAGGTACTATTTGCAACTTTTAATTCAGTTTCATTTTCTGAAAGTGTCATTACATATTTATCACTTCTTGCTTTAGTATAATCTAAAGCTTCAACGAATCCATATCTGCCCAAGGCCCCTAGTTCTTCAAGCTTTCTAAGATTTTTAATTGCAGTATTTTTAGCAAAAGGAAGAACCATTAAAGTTGAATATGGAGATATTACAAGGTCATCTTCAAGGCCTCTCTTTAATCCTAAACCTGGAACTCCAAAAGCCTTATATTGATAATTTTCCGAAGGATCAAATTCATAAAATGCAGATTCTGATATTCCCCAAGGAGTTTTCTTTTGCCTAGCAAAGCTTATTTGAGCTTTTATTACGGCTCTGTAGGTTTGACTGAGTAAAGTTTTTTGATAATTCTTCATTATGAGTGAAGGCATAAAATATTCAAACATAGTTCCACTCCAAGATACAAGCGAGTGACTGTGAAATGCATTCGTCATCGCTCTTCCAAGCTTAAACCAATGAGAGGAAGGCACATCATTTTTAGCTATAGCAATAAAAGACGCTATTCTTGATTCTGATGCCAATAAGTCATAATAAGAATTTCCAAGCGAGTTCTCTTCTACATTATATCCAATGGAAAACAAGCCTCTGGTTTTATCATAAAGAAAATTAAAATCCATTTCCTTTGAGATCCCATCAATGTCTTCTATTAAATGATTTATTTTATTTATGTAATTTCTTAAGGCCTCAATCTTTTGTCCTAAGGAACATTTAAAGTTATCCCCATTTTTTCTTTTTACTTCTTCGCATCTGTTAATTAATTCTTTAATACTTGGAACTCCCTCAAAGAATTCTTTACTATATACATTTTCCAAGCCATCAAACATGAGATTATAATACTCTATTTTCCTATTAACCTCATTTATAAGCTTCTTAATCCAATACCTTGTTTCTTTATTTTCAGGCCTCAAATCATTTTCACTATAATTACTTTCTTTTAAGGTCTCTCCCCATATGTTTTCATTATTCTTTAAATCATTAAGTTTAAATGAAATCTCAATTAAAGTTTTAAAATATTCTCCAATATTTATATGTGATGAAAATTTAAGTTTAAGAATAGAATCTTCATCTTCAATAATTTTATAAATATCATTTAAAGCTATTACCTCTTTGGTTCTTATTACTTTATTATCTTTAAGCTGATTTAAAGCTTCTTTTAACAGCCATAAGTCTCCTAAGAGATTTCCGCTATCAACGGTTGATACATACCTAGGCCATAATGGTTCTTTTGTTTTAGTATCATACCAGTTCAAATAGTGGCCATTTACTTTTTGCAGGCCTTTCATGCTATTTAATATAAGCTCTGTTCTATCAACAAACTCTGTCATAGTTATATATCCCAAGTCGTATGCAACAATATTAGAAGTAATACCCATACCAATATTAGTTGGAGATGTCCTATAGGCTACACCTTTATGGGGTTTCTCCTGATAATTATCTGGTGCTAAATAATTATTTTCTTCATTAACAAAGTCCTCGTAATATGCATATATTCTTCTTGAAACTTTCCTCAAGAAAGTTTTCTCATCATTACTTAAAATATTTTTATTTTTTTCTGGTATCTTCTTACTTATAAAATAAGCAAAATAAGGAGCAGCAATCCAAAGACCTGCAACTACTATATTATAAGCAATAGCCCCAATAGAATTATATAGTGATAAATAAAGTACTACTATCCCTGCTACAGGAGAAATCCACATCCTCCTTAAGTAGTTAGTAAAATCATTGTTTATTTTTTTCTCCACATGATCTGCAGACTGCCATTCTAAAAGATTTCTTTTAGAAACAATAACTCTAAATAATGTTATTATTATTGCATGAAGCATTAAAAAAGCTTGATAAGGAATAAAACTTACTATTAATACAATCTGATCAAAAGTCTTAAAGGTTCCCATCAATTTATTTTTAGGTGTTACAACGAAATCCGTTACTGTAAATACTAAAGGTACTATTAATGCTAGAAATGCAAGCAATACAATCTGACTTCCATTATTTAAGACCGTTAAGGACAAAATAAGCGTGAGAAGTAAATTAGGTGCAAGTAAACTTCTCCTTAAATTATCAAATATCTTCCACTTATATAATAAGCTCATCTTACTTGAAAATAACCACCCTATTAATTGCCAGTCTCCTCTGACCCATCTATGTAGTCTTCTAGAACTAGCCTCATAAGATCCTGGATATCCATCAATAAATTCCACATCACTTAACAGTGCACACCTTGCAAGACCACCTTCAAGAAGATCATGGCTCAAGATTGTATCATCTTTTATAGAATTGTGCATTGACTCATAAAATTCGTCTATGCATATTATCCCCTTACCTGTAAATGAACCTTCCCCAAATAGATCCTGATAAGTATCAGAATAAGCTACTGAATACCCATCTACCCCTTCTTCTCCTCCAAAAATTTTTGAAAAATAAGTCTGATTTTTAGCTTCTAAACTTATGCTTACTTTAGGCTGCATTACTGCGTAACCCCTGGCTACCTTGTTTCCCCTTATATGTGGGATGTTTAAAACATGGCTCATAGCACCTATAAGTTTAAAAATACTTTCTCTTGGCATAAAAGTATCTTCGTCCAATGTAACTAAATATTTAACATCTCTAAGTACTTCTATATTAGAACTAAAGACATTATATGTGTGATCCTTTCTATCTCTGATAAGAGCCATAAACTCTATCAATTTTCCACGTTTTCTTTCTCTCCCCATATATACTCTTTGCTTCTTATTATAAATTCTCTGCCTGCTCAAGAAAAAAAATCTACTTTCATTATCGTTCATAAAGTCGTTATAATATTTTTCATTTAAGGATCTAGCACATTCTATTCCACATTTAATTATTTCATCATCTTTTTCTACGCTTTCATACTCAGAATCTGAGAAATCATTAAGCAAAGCAAAATATAAATTTTTATCTTTATTTCCACAATAAATTACTTCTAACTTTTTCATAAGTTCCTGAATCTTCTCTTTTGAACTTACTATTGCCGGAATTACAACTATAGTTTTATATTGGTCTGGTATCCCTTCAATACAGTTCAATTTAGGAACTAGCCTTATCTCACCAATTTTGCTCACAGTATAATTAGTAAGTGCAATTATGATTTCATTTACCGGAATTAATAGAACTAAAAATGAAAGCATGTATTGTGTTCTAGTATAGGCAGCTCCTAGCAAGGTACTCACAAACAAAATTAAAAAACTTAATCCTATTGTCAAAATAACATTAGAAAATACATATACACTTTCTGAAATCATAGGCCTTATATTATTGCTATATCTTTTTAACTCGTTTACTCCGTTATCTATTAAATAATATCCAATATGACATTTATAACTTTCTTCTTTATTATTTTTGCTGTTTTGTGCAAATTCTAAGATATAGTTTGCTACATCAAGTTCATTCATTCCTGCAGTTCTAGCTATTTTCTCAAGTTTATGCCTATAATAATCCTTAGATTCAAAATCCATTTTATTATAAACACCTTCAGGATCTTTTTTTAGAATCTGCTCAACTAAAGAAGTGCTTTCAAAAAACTTTCTCCAGCTTATTCCTTCTATTTTTCTAATAGAGGTTATGTATTCACCAATATGTCTTTCTAAAGATTCTTCTCGTAATTCACTTTTAATATTGTTACTCTCTAAATCAGTGTTCATTTTCCACTTAGATTCTACAAACTCATCAACTCGTTTATCCTCTATGGAATTATCTCTTAAAACTCTAAAAAATTCTCTTAAGAATAAATTGCTTATATTTTTACCCTCAGAAAAAATACTGTTAATTTCATAATCCAATTTATCATTGTTAATGGCATCAACAACTTTCTCAGCTAAATTTTTTCCTTTTATAATTTCTTTTTGAATATTAACAAGTTCGTTAGTATATTTAGATAAGTTTATAATAATTGCTATCTTCAACATGAGAGGAAATGCCCATAATTCCCCCATAGTAAAAATTTTCTCCTTATCAATGGAGTTTGTGTTTATATTTTTCTCTTGGAGTCCATTTACATAATTTATAAATTTATTACAATCAATTTCATTTCCATCATTAATATAATTTTTAGCCACCACAAAAATACGTGGAACTAATTCCCCATTCTCATAATCTTTATCATGATCAATTTCTCCTATGGAAGATAAGCCTCTGAAATAATCTATAGGCATCTCAACTTTTATTGCTTTATATTCTCTTTCAATCAAATATATATTATCAAGAAGCCATTCGGATGCCCCTAGTACCTTATCTCCATTTTTGGACAACTTACGAAAGTACATGAAATTATCATGGATGCAAGAAAAGCCCTCTGCAAGTTCTCTTAAAACACTCTTCCTCACTCCATAAGAATTATTTCTCTTCAAGTAAAAAACTCCCTTCTTCATGTAATCTAAAAATAATTACTTAACGGAGATATTTTTACCAAAATTATAAAAAGTATTCTTAAATTATTTATTAGGATAATTGCAGCTTTTGACAATGGCTTAATTTTCTAAAAATAGTGTTATTAATAATTACCTTAGAAAATTGAATCTCCAAATAAAAAAACTTAATATATTTGTTTCAATATTATATAATTAATGTAAAATAAATTATAAATTGTAATAATATTGTTATGAAAAACTTTAAAAATATAATATAGTATATGTATAACTTATTAATAATTGGGAGGATAAGGTTTAATGTCGCGATTACAGAATTTTTTGATTAAAGCATTTAATCATTTTTTTTTATTTAGTGTTAGTTTTTTATTTATTAGTTTATTGTTTTTTAATAATAGTACAGTTGGATATGATAAACTAAGACAAGTTTTATTTGCCGGAATTATATTTATTATATCAGCATTAATACTATTTAAAATTTCAAAGCAGAAAGCAATTATCTTATGGTTACAGGAAAAATACAGACAAGTTATTATAATTAGCATTATACTTGTTGCATTAGTGCAGATTTACATAATTTCTACATCATCAACATCTATTGGATGGGATGTAGGCATTATAGTAAATGCAGCGTTATCTGATAATTTAAATAAAATTTCAGAATATTTTTCAATATACCCTAATAACTTACTTTTGTTGTTTCTTTTTAGATCTATTGCACATTTTTTAGGTGCACAATATATTTGGTTAAAACTAAATATTTTATGTATACTAGCAGTTGATATTAGTATCCTATTAGTTTTTTATATTGTACGCCACATTATAAATATAAAATGGGCATATATTGCATATTGCATATCATTACTTACATTTGGATTTTTCTCATGGATTATTGTGCCATATAGTGATGTTCTAGCTATGCCATTTACAATTGGTACATATGCATTGTATATAGAATTTAAAAATTCTAAAACAAATGGTTTAAAAATAAGATACAGTGTTCTTATAGCAATTATAAATTATATAGGATATTTGATTAAACCTACGGTAGTAATAATTTTGATTGCGATATTTGTTATAGAAATACTTTATAATATAAATAAAATCAAACAGAAAGTTTTTCATATTAGCTTATATGCACTAATGATAATAGTAATGTTATTTAGTAATATTGCATGGAATGCTTATATACAAAATCAAAATATTATTAAGATTGATAGTGAATTAAAAACTCCTTTAACGCATTTTTACATGATGGGATTGAATTACTCTAATGGATTCTATGGGGCCTGGAATTCAAAAGATGTGGAACTTACTGATTCCTATAAGACTCATGCTAAGAAAGTAAAAGCTAATATGAAAGTAATAGATAGTCGTCTTAATAATTATGGTTTAGCAGGTTATTTAGAATTTTTAACAGCTAAAGCAAGGTGGATTACAAGTGAAGGTAACTTCTTTTGGGGAGGAGAAGGAGATTTTGCAAAATTCCAAATTGATAAACATTCATCGATCATACAAAATTTGATTTATACAAATGGTAATTATTATTCATATTATCAGTATTTCGTACAGGGAATTTGGATTTGTCTAATGTTCTTGTGTGCATTCCCATTCCTCTTAAATATAATAAATAGAAAAAGTGAAGATGATATGCATATTTCACTAGTTCGCTGCACAATATTTGGAATAATATTATTCATTTTGTTATTTGAAGGACGTTCGCGTTATCTTATTTTATATCTTCCATTCTTCTGTATATTAGCTACAAGTGGAATAAAAGGTATAGTTAATTATATTACAAAATTTAAACGCCAAAAATATGAAAAAGCATAAACTATAAAGACATTTAACTAAAACAATGTTAAATTGCAAAGAGAAAGAGCTATAACAATTTTATTATAGCTCTTTCTCTTTGTAAAATTAGCTAGCTGCTAAAATCTATGACTTAAATTTTGTAACATTAAATAAAACTAAAACTATAAATAGCGAAACTAAAATAAATGCAGTTATTAATTTTTGTGCAGTTTTTGAACTTCCAGAAACCTCCATACATTCCTTGCATAAAAAATGTCTGCATTTCTGCAAGTGTCTTAAAATAAACAATATTTAGCTTTTGTATCATCTCTATTACGCAGAAACCCTAATTTATTCATTACATAAAATCCTAAAATGCATGAATTTCATCATGAATAGAATTCCACATATGTAATAATATGTTAAAATATAAATATAAGTACTTATAATTTATAAACATATCTAGATATGGTAATTAACAAAGATGGTAAAAATGGGAGGTAGTTAAAATGAAAAATAAAATATTATCAATAGTAGCTAGTGCATTAGTATTCGCATCTCTTTCAACAACTGCATTTGCAAGTACTACAGTTAAAAATACTAATAAAATTGGTGATGTTATGACTGAAGAACAAGAAAAAATTAGTGCAAACTTCTTAGAAAAGCATCCCGATTTAGTAAGTAAATATAACAAATTGAAAAATGCCAAAATCCAAGAAGCAGATTCATCAATGCATATTGAAAGTCCTGCTGCGCCACTTACTGATTACTATACGTATTTTGTAGCATATAATTACGATTCTTCTGACGAAACTATAAGTAATTACGAAATTGTTACAGATGAAATAACAACAGAAAATGATTTTAATGGAACAATATATGTAGGAACTGTAGAAATTGGTTACGGAACTGAATATGCTAATTTTAATGGAGATAATTTAAGCAAATATGATATAGTACTATTAGATTTTGATGGAGATAACATAATTGATGGTTTTATAGATGTCTGGAAAATAGATAACGTTACAAGCGGTAAATTCTCTAGTAATGCAACTTCAACAAATTATAACCCTAATCATACAGCACCATTCTATACAGGAATAAATATACAATAACAGGGTATATAGTATAAAGTTGAATCACAAATAAGAGCTCAATATAACTATTTAAATTATTCAATTAATAATACTAAAAAATAATGTTAGAAAATACTCTAAATTGAGTAAAAATGCATATTTTTTATTGCTTATCTATTTCAGGTAGTTCAAAATTGGACTACCTGTTTTTAGTATGTACATATCAACAATTTCCCATTAATTTATGTATTGCCATTCAGTATAAATTCAATATTCTTTTCCCTCTGTTCCTGCAAATGAAGTAATGGACACTATACAAAGAAACAAGTACTGCACACAAAATTATTATTTCGTTTTTTATTAAGTATCATTATTACAACCTTCCTCATATATCTACACAACATAGTCGATATTGGACCAATATGTCTTTTATCATATTTTTCTATTGTGTGCAAAAAGACACCTACATTTCTGCAAATGTCCTAATATAAAATCTATTAAATTATCTTACTTTAACTCAGTTCGTATATTTAAAGAACTACAGTCGCAGGTACTGTAATAGTAACTGTTCCTAAAGGTGGAGTATCACCCACCCATACAGATTCCACACTGGCTGTTTTTACTACACTTAATGTAGTATCTGGCACTCCATTAAATATAATCGAAACATCACCGCCAGCATTATTAGTATTATCACCTTTTGCATATGCAATATTAACTATGGCACTTGCTCCTGTGGTAGTTCCCCCAGTATTACCGCCGTTATTTGCAGTTACATTTACAGTACATGATGCACTTAAATTACTTCCATCAGTTGTAGTTGCTGTTCCGGCTCCCATAGCTGTTACATTACCATTTGAATCAACTGTAGCTACTGAAGAATCACTTGATGTCCATGTTACTTGTGCACTAGTTGTTGTTGACACTATTGCTGTTAATTGTCCTGAATCACCAGCAT
>JAEZKY010000250.1 GCA_023435985.1 Bacillota bacterium
CTGTGAAGCAAGAGATGCATACAATCCACCATTACAATTTGTTAATCCTGCAAGAATTGCAAGTGGTGATAATCCAAGCACCCCGGCAGGACCAAAAACTTTTCCAACAATTATACCTATACCAGCACCTACAATAAATTTTCCTACTATTAACAGGACTCCTTTCTTTAATGCTTTTGGTGCCAATTTAAAATGTATTTGTGAGCCAATTAAAAACATAAAACAAGCTAAAATTGGTGATGATGCTGATGCACTAAATAATGCTGTTGTAAATCCTCCGATTTTTAAAAACTGTGGAAAAAAAGTATTAACTAATACTCCTAGAAAAAGTGGAACAACCATCATACCACCTGGGATTTTATCAAGGGTTTTCTTAATTGGAATTTGCATATTTATACCTCCTAAATCTTATGATCTTAAATATTTGTATTTTAAATTTATAATTTTTTAATTTGTACAACTCTCTTATAACCTTGTGGGATTCTCTTACTTTCTAATCTCCGTTATCGTCTACATAAATCCTATGTTTTAGTTTATGTAGTTTCAAATCGCTTTTACATTATCTGTTTACCAATATATGAACTCTATATCTTCGCTACCAATATTTTTATAATTATAAATGTACTCATTATTTTCTAGCAATTCCGCTTTCTCTTGCTGCTTTAGCAATTGCTTCTGCTACTTTAACAGCAACATTTTTATCTAACGCACTTGGAATTACGTTATTTTCATTTAACTCTTCAGTTTTTATATAATTAGCAATTGCATATGCAGCACCAATCTTCATCTCTTCATTTATTTCCTTTGCTCTAACATCTAACGCTCCTCTAAATATTCCTGGAAATGCTAAAACATTGTTTATTTGATTTGGAAAATCTGATCGTCCTGTTCCTATGACTTTTGCCCCTGCTGCTTTAGCTTCATCTGGCATTATTTCTGGTGTTGGATTTGCCATTGCAAATATTATTGCATCTCTGTTCATTGATTTAACCATATCAGCTTTTAATATCCCTGGAGCTGATACTCCTATGAATACATCTGCGTTAACCAAAGCATCTGCAAGACTTCCTTTTATATTATCTGGATTTGTTATTTCAGCTAAAGCCTCTTTAGCATCATCAATTTTTTCCATTCCTCTATATAAAATTCCTACTTTATCACAAGCAATTAGATTTTTAACTCCTGAAGATAATAATAATTTAGTTATCGCAGTTCCAGCAGCTCCAGCTCCATTTACTACTACTTTTATATCTTCAAGCTTTTTATCTACTACTTTAAGTGCATTTATAACACCTGCAAGTACTACAATTGCTGTTCCATGTTGATCATCATGGAATACTGGAATATCAACTACTTTTTTTAGTTTTTCTTCAACTTCAAAACATCTTGGAGCTCCAATATCTTCTAAGTTTATCCCTCCAAAAGTTGGAGCTATTAATTTAACTACATTTACAATTTCGTCAACATCTTTAGTATCTACTAATATAGGAAATGCATCTACATCTGCAAATTCTTTAAATAATATTGCTTTTCCTTCCATTACTGGCATTCCAGCCATTGGCCCTATATCTCCAAGTCCAAGAACTGCTGAACCATCTGTAACTACAGCTACTAAATTACCTTTCGAAGTATATTTGTATACGTTTTCCCAATCTTCATGAATTTTTCTACAAGGTTCTGCAACTCCTGGAGTATATGCAAGACTTAAATCCTCTCTTGTCTCAACCTTAACTCTTGATGTAACTGAAATCTTGCCTTGTTTTTCTTCATGTAACTTTAAACTTTCTTCAAAATAATTCATTTGAAACACTCCTTTTATTTTAAACATTTACATCTTATACATGATATTTTATTATTGCTTGGTGTAAGTAGATGGTATCATTTTATCTGAAAATTTAAAATATTTAGCAACTTTAAAATATATTTTGTAAATTAAGAATACTTTGTATTTATTTTAACAATGTTTTCACTGCTTTATGAATGCGAATTTTATCTTGTATTTTTAAACTCTGTAAACATTCTAATCAATGACCAAAATAATAAACCATTCGAAAAATCGAATGGTTTATTTAAATACTTATAATAATCCTTTTATTTAATATATTTGATTTTAATAATTACACTCACCATAATATCTCTTAAGAATAATTTAAGTCCTAAAGCATATTCACATTACATATAATTATTTAAAACTATTTATTTTGATAGTTTACAAATCTACCACAAATAAATAATTAATTTTATTGGAGGCATAACTTAAATCATGGAAAACATTCTTATTAATCCAGCTTCTTGGTTCATTCTCGGCATTCCATTCATCTTTATACTTGGTTCTTTAGCACATTTTGCATATAAATGGAGTGGTAAATCAATTATCTTAGGAATTTTCACCCCAGTCAATGAAAGTATCTGGGAACATCTAAAGCTTTCCACTTATCCTATTTTTCTTTGGTACTTCTTAGGATTTATATTATTAGAAGATAAAATAAACATATATAGATTGTATATCTGTTATATTATTTCAGTTATTGTAAGTATGGTTGTTATAATTTCTTTTTACTACACTTATACAGGCGCCTTTGGAATTCACTCATTATTTCTTGACATATTTTCATTATTTTTAGGGCTTTCAATTGCTCAATGCGTATCCTTATATATATACAATCATGCTAAATTAACTACTCTTGACTTTTATTTATCTATTATTATCGGTACATTAGTAATTATTTGCTTTACATTATTTACTTTTAATCCACCTAAATTTCCTATTTTTATGGATCCTGAAAGTAAACAATATGGAATTAACTAGATAGTACAACAAAAAAGAAAGTATAGATATCTATATTACCTATGCTTTCTCGCTTAAAATAACTCAAACTACCCAAAAGTATAACACAGATATATCATTATTAGTATAGCCCTCAAAGTCAATTCTATATAATTATGAGATTTCTATTTCTTTTGATATACTTTTTCTTTTAGAATACCATTTAGGAAACATAATTGAAAATCCTAGCATAAGTGGACTTGAAATATTCCCATATACTGTGCTAACTGCATAGTAAGCACTTACTGAAACAGAGTATAATAATATGATTCTTAATGCTGCTTGGCTTATATTTAGGAGCCCCCATGCAATAGAAAGAATTCTCCAAGCTTTTATTAGTTGAGGTCTGTTTTTAACCTCTTTAGGTGCATTTTTTAAATAACTTTGCTCAACTATTATTTGAATTAATGATTTTTTAAAAAGTAAAGATCCAAAAAACATTGCAGCATATAAAATGTCTTGCACTATTGGAGATATTAAATAGAAACTTGGATTTTTTGAAATAATAGTTCCAATTAATCCACTTCCAGCAAAAACAGCACTTATTGTAGCAAGAGCATTTAACTCATGATCTTTAATATAATTGATTAAAACTACACCTATGCTCCACCCTCCTGATAAAACTATTCCTTCAAAAGTCATTCCATTCCTATCTAATATTGAAAAAATTATAATAGGAATTATAGCACTTATGACGAAATCTTTGTTAAATATATTTCTTAATATTGAATATTTTTTACTTGGATTCTCTTTAGATGGCTCCTCCATAATATATTTCCCCTCTTATCGTAAATTTAATTTTGCATTTATTTTGCCCAATTTGCATTAGCATTTTTCACATAAAGCTCAGAATCAATTACATCCTTATCAAGGATAGCTTGTGTCTCAGCTTTTACGTACCCTAATCTGATTACCTCTCTTCCAGCACTTCTTAAAGCTGAAAAAAATGGTTCATATAATTTTTGAAGTTCACTGTTAGTGTTTATTGCATTTAATATTCCACCTTGTCCACACAAAATAGCCGCTGTTAAATTCCCCTTTGTCATAACATTGAAAGTTTCTACTAATCCAGAGAAATTATAATTTCCAGGAAAACCACAATTGGAGATCAATACATTTTTAACAGGATGCTCCTTTTCATAACGTTTAGGATGACTGTATTTATCTCCTACTTTAATTATATTTCCTTTAACTAATGGAATTTTACGATCCATGAAATCTTTCATTATACCTGTAACAGTAAATACATATAACGGTGTAGCATAAACAATTGCATCAGCTTCTGATACTTTATCTAATAATTCTTCCATGTCATCTTTATGAATGCATTTCCCTGGAGTTTTTGTCCAGCAGGTAAAACATCCTTCACAGTGCTTAATGTCTTTATCCTTTAAGTAAACTGTTTCTGTTTCTGCACCTGCCTCCTCACATCCTTTAAGAAATTCTACTAAAAGAACTTCTGTATTCCCTTTTGCTCCTCTTGGACTACCATTTACTGCTAAAACTTTCATTTAAAACACTCCTTAAAAATTTTATAAATTATTTAATGATTTCAATTGTTGTATTGTTTCCTCACACCATCTTATTCTTGCTTCTTCTCCTAGTTTTCCATACATAACCGTGCTTAAATATAACGTTAATTCCTTTTTGTTTATATTCGTATGTTCAGATTTGAAAAATCTCTCAATTTCTGAATACTTTTTCAGTTCTTCTTCACACTGCTCCCTTAACTTTTCAACTTTTTCAAGAACACTCTCTATTGGGATATCTTTAGATAAAAATATCTTTAATAAAAACTCTGATCTAATTGGATTATTTTCAACAGGAAGCTTAAGCCATTCTTCTAATTCTTCTCTACCTTTTTGTGTAATTGAATATATATTTTTAGAAGGTCTTCCTTCTGTTTGTGTCACCTCTTTTGTTATTAATTCTTCGTCCTCCATTCTTTGAAGTACTGGATATATGTGTCCATAATTTTCATTCCAAAAATATCCTATGGAAGAATCACAAAATTTCTTAATATCATATCCAGATCCAGACATTAAATTAAGTACTCCTAATAATGCGTATTTCGTTTTGTTAACCTTTGCCATTTGTATTCACCTCTGATATATTTCACTCTGATATATTGTAAATATATTATATCACCCTGATATATAAAAACAATACTTTTTTTGATTAAAATTAAAAAATCACAAGTTAGAACCTAAAAAAAATCCCTATAAGGGATTTTATCTAAAACTTCAAATCTTTACTTCTTAGCTTTTAACTTACCTAACTCCATCTACTACAGTTTTCAAAAGTTATTTCAATTAGTTTCTTCATTGCAGTTGATTGATTTTTATTTTTATGATATATAAGCCAAGTTGCATATTTATCAAAGTTTACATCTAATTCTATCATTTTAAGATTATCCTCAAATATTTCCTTTTTAACAGCATAGAGAGGAAGAATAGAAATTCCAAGACCGTTAATTACACATTTTTTAATAGCTTCTATGCTCGAAAACTCTAAAGGATTTACATGCTTTATCTTATTTTGTTTTAAATAATTCTCAAAATATATTCATTAACTTCAATCATTTCAATTTTACTGATTGCTCCTTAACTACTATACTAAAAATGTACAAACTCATACCTTAAAAATTAATTTTAAAGTATTAAGATTTTATACACTTGTATTATTAAAAAAATCAAAATAAGGAGATGCCTAGTTATGAAAAATGTATTATTACTACTTGCAAATGGTTTTGAGGCAGTTGAGGCAAGTGTTTTCACGGATGTTATAGGTTGGAATAACCTTGAAGGTGATAAAACTACTAATTTAGTAACTGCAGGATTACATGACAAAATAAAATGTACATGGAATTTTACAATAATTCCAGAAATGAATATTAATGATGTTAATATTGATGATTTTGATGCACTTGCAATTCCTGGCGGCTTTGAAGAATCCGGATTTTATGAAGATGCTTATAATGAAAATTTTTTAAATTTAATTAGAGAATTTAATAAAGCCGGAAAAATAATTGCTTCCATCTGTGTCGGCGCTCTTCCAATAGCCAAGAGTGGTATATTATGTGGAAGAAGTGCTACAACTTATAATTCTCCAGCTAGCATACGACAAAGACAATTAAAAGAGTTAGGCGTAAATGTTATCTCTGATAAACCAATTGTTATAGATCAAAATATAATAACCTCTTATAACCCATCTACAGCTTTTGACGTTGCTTTCATGCTTTTAGAACTTTTGACTTCTAAAGAAAATTGTAATAATGTAAAAAAATTGATGGGCTTTGCAGTAGAAATCTAACTTCTATAGATATAAATTTATAAAATAAAGATGACCTTTAAAATCCATTTTTTACTTTCAAAGGTCATCTTCATTAGGCACATGAAAATAAATAACAATTCCAAAGTTGCCATGGATATTTTTCAGCAGGCAAGGAGATAAATTGCCCTCATAGCGGGTCTATTAGGGCAATTTGCCGACGAAGGATGATGGAAAATAGGCTGGCAAATGGAATTGTTATTTATTTGATTATGCCTTAATATTTATTTAGAAATTTAGATTCCTGTTTCAAGATAATTTTTGTATATTACTATGAGGTCTTCTCCCATGTTTCTTAAGACATCTTTATTCTTGCTTATTCTATAATATACTAGATTTCCTTCATATATAGCAAATACACGCCTTGCAAGCTTTGCTGTATTTTCTTTAGCTATCCCAGAGTTTTCAAGAATGTATGTAAATAAATCAATTAATTTCTTCAAAGAATCGTGATAGTGACTTGCAATTTCTGGTTCAAAAAAAGCAAGTT
>JAEZKY010000014.1 GCA_023435985.1 Bacillota bacterium
CTTATTTACAATAATAATGTATATATCAACATTCTTGCTTATATGGTATTTTGTGATTTATCCAGTTTTAATGTCTATTTTTGCTTTAAAATTAGGTAACAGTCCTCATGACTTATTTTATCCACAAGTATCTATAATAATTCCAACATACAATGAAGAAAAAGTTATAGAAAATAGAATTAATAATATCATGGATTTGAATTATCCGAAAGAAAAATATGAAATTATTATTGTTGATTCAGGTTCAACTGATAACACGGTAAAAATAGTTGAAAATATGGGTCTTAACTCTCATTTGACTATGGTAATGGAACAAAATAGAAATGGAAAAGCTTCGGCAATTAATTTTGGAAAAAAATATGCAAATTATGATATTGTTTTAGTTACTGATGCAAATGCAATTTTTGATAAAGATGTACTAAAAAACATGATGCCTCATTTTAAAGATCCTAAAGTAGGTGCAGTCGGGGGTAGATATTGTGTATCAAATCCAGATAATTCAATTACTCAATCTGAATCCTTTTATTGGGATCTTGAAGTAATTATGAGAATAGGTGAATCAATTATTGATTCTGCATCTCTTTTCCATGGTGAAATAAATGCATGGCGTAAGGATATAGTTGAAGCGGATATAACTGCTCTTTCTGAAGATTTGGATATGTGTATACAGATTCGGAAGAAAGGATATAAAATTCAGTATGAACCTAAATCAGTAGTATTCGAGCCATCAGCAACAACAGTTGATGACCAGATAAAGCAGAGGAAAAGGACGAGTATAGGAACAATTCAAACAATATTTAAGCATTGGAAGTTTTTTATGTTCCCTAAAAATTTATATTCTTTATTTATAGTCCATTCACATAAAACTTTAGCTATGTTATCTCCATTTCTTATAATAACCATTTTAATTTCCTATATTATGATTTGGAACATTAATATAATTTTGATCCAACTTGTTTCATCCATAATTCTGTTTAGTATATTTTTAGTAGTATTATTATATTTAAAATCGAAGATAATGGGTGAAATTAACCAATATACTAATCAAGGGAAAATATCCATAACAATGATTCCAAAAATCGTTAAATATGTTCTTTTAAATGAGTATTTAATATTAATGGCTTGGAAAAGTTATTTACTTAAAGATTATTCAGTATTGTGGGAAAAAGTTGAATCATCCAGGCTTAATTAAAAATAGTTTATTTAAATATTAATATGTAAATTTTAATATATTTCATAAGTTTGCTACAGCTTAACAAAGTAATATTGGGGTGTTTTATGAAAATACTAGTGACATCATTGCCTGACTTACCAAAAATAAATCCTCAAAGGCCTCATCATTTACTTCATTATTTATCAAAGAAACATGATGTTACATTATTATGTATAAATGCTTGGTGGTTAAAAGAGCAGGATAATTATTTTCTGAACAATACTTTAAACGATATTAATATTAAGTATTTTTCAAAAAAGGAGTTAAATCCTGTTATTCAAGAAATATTATCAAGAAGAGATTTAAATCAATTAAATATAGATTTAGATTCTTTTGATGTTCATATTAATTTCAATAGTCTTATTGCAGGTTATAATATATCACGAAAAATTGAAGCACCAACTGTATTCGATATTTTTGACGATTTAGTGGATTGGATTGCAATTTCTCCAAGAATTCCAAATTTAATGAGACCGATAGGGAAAAAAATAGGATCTATTATGGTTAATAGAAATATTAATGTAAGTAATAGGGTCACATGTTCGTTAGAATTTTTAAGAAATCTTTATGAAATCCCAGAAAATAAAACAGATATAATCCCTAATGGAGTTGATATTAACCTTTTTAGGAATGTAAATGGACAGTCAATTCGTGAAAAATTAAATATTCATGAAGACACGTTTTTACTAGTTTTTATTGGATTTTTAGGAAACTGGATTGATTTGGAACCCGCATTTCATGCTATTAAACAATTACGAGGGGTATGTAACATTAAAATGTTAGTAGTTGGAGATGGGGATAATTTAGATAAATTTAAAAATTTGTCAAAAATTCTTGGAATAGAGTCTCTAATTATTTTTACAGGAAATGTTAACTATTCTAAAGTTCCAGAATACATATCTGCTGCAGATGCTTGTTTGATGCCCTTTAATAACAGTGATGTTTCTAAAGGGGCTTTACCTTTAAAATTATTTGAGTATATGGCATGTGAAAAACCAGTAATTTCCTCTCCTTTAGTTAATGTTAAAAATATTGTAGGAGATAGAGTAATATTTGCAGATAATACTAAATTAAAAGATAAAATACTGGATATTTATAAAGATGAAACTACTAGGGATATTCTTGGGAAAAAAGGCAGAGATTTTGTAAGGAAAAATTATAGTTGGGATAGTATATGTACTAACTTTGAAAAAACTTTAATTAATGTTGTAGGGGAAGATTAATGAAGGTATGTTTAGTTGGTCATTTTGATGATAATATTGATGAAGGTGTAAGAAATATTACAAAAAATATTTTTAATAATCTTAAAAATACAGATATATCTATTGAAATAGTTGAAATAAGTTCTATTAAAAATTTAAAAAGAATAAAAAATTTTAATGCAGATATCATCCATTTTATTTTAACACCAACGGTTAGTGGAATTATTATATCTAAATTAATATCAATATTAAATTTAAATTCTAAAGTAATTATTTCTGCTATACATCCATCTATTCCTAAAAACAAACTTTTGAGAATATTTAAAGTAGATAAAGTTTTGGTACAATCTTTAGAAAGCAATAGATTATTTAGTTATTTGGGATTTCCTACTGAATATTTATATAATGGAGTAAATGTTACTAAATTTTGCCCTAATGATGAAAAAATAGAGTTAAGAGAAAAATATGGAATTTCTACTGATCAATTTATAGTATTACATTTAGCCTCTTTAAAAAGAGAAAGAAATCTGGACATATTTAAAGAGATTCAAAAGAAAAATAACATTCAGGTATTATTAATAGGTAGAGAAAATGAGGATTTTGACAAGGAATTAGTAGATGAATTACGGAAAGCAGAATGTTTGGTATGTATCAAACATTTTAAAAATATAGAAGACATTTATAATTTGTCAGATTGTTATATATTTCCTACTATTAATAAAAAAGCTTGTATTGAAACCCCTCTTTCTGTGTTAGAAGCTATGGCTTGTAATTTACCAGTTATTAGTACAAAATTTGGGGCACTTCCTGATTTATATAGTAATAATAATGATAATGGACTTTTTTTTGTAAACAATGATGAGGATATATTAGAAATTATAGATATTTTACAGAATAAAAACGTTGAAATAAGAACTAGAAATGATATTTTACAGTACTCGTGGGAAAAAATTATTGAAAGGTTAGGGATGATTTATGAAACAATGTTACAATAGGCCCGGTGTTTCATGTGATTTAAGTCATGAAAATACTATAACTAAAAGATTAGAATTTATTTTAGATACTATTGAACTTCAAAAAGATCAAACAGTTCTTGATATTGGTGCAGGCTTGGGAGTATATAGTAATGTTTTATCGAAGTATGTAAAAAAGTGTATCGGAATTGATACTAATGAGGACTATTTAAAAAGAGCAAAAGATCTGAATAAAAATATAGATTTATATCTAATGCCTGCAGAGGAATTATCTTTTGAAGATAATAGCTTTGATAATATTATCATGATTGAAGTTTTGGAACATGTGCATAATGACAAAAAAGTAATGGAAGAAGTATATAGAGTTTTAAAACCGGGAGGTAGTTTCATCGTAACAGCACCTAATAAATTATTTCCTTTAGAAACACATGGGATAAGGATAGGAACTAAAATAATTGGATCTGCAGGTCTAGGATTTCCTATAGTACCATGGTTACCTCATATTATACGAAAACATATTGCAAATGCTACAGTATATACTCCTTTTGGACTAAAAAATTTGTTAATTAACCAAAATTTCTCAATTAGCAAAATGGAATTTTTAGGTCCTAATTTTGACGTTTTACTAAATAAATTTCCTGAAAATAAAGATTTAAATAGAAAAGTTGTTAATTTATTTTCGTATCCTGAAAGAATTTATCCTTTCAATTATTTTTTATCTACGATAATTATACATGCTAAAAAGTGAAAAAATGGCTAAAATTAATATAATATGTTTTCTTGGTGTTGATGGCTCGGGAAAGAGCACCTTATCAACTAGTTTATTTAATGAATTAAAAACATGTTCTAATGTGTCTTATGTGTGGTGGTTAGAAGGTGAAAATTCTTTTATAAGGAAATTGATTAGAAAAATTGGAAGTTTTAATCAAAAAGGTGCATATAAACAAGATTTTAATAAAAATTCAAATAAAAAAAGTGGCGTTAAAAATAAAATATTCAAACTGGTTTACCCAAGAATTGTTTTATTAGATTATATCATTTTCGGTATTAAAAAAACATGGATTCCTCG
>JAEZKY010000127.1 GCA_023435985.1 Bacillota bacterium
AAAGTGGATTGGAAGGCTCAGAAGGGCAGAGTGTTTATGCAGCAAGTAAAAATGCAGTAAATTCTTTGACTCGTTCTTGGGCAAAAGAGTTAGGGAAATTAGGAATAAGGGTTGTTGGAGTTGCACCTGGTATTTTAGAAGCTACAGGACTTAGAACTTTGGAATATGAAACAGCATTAGCTTATACAAGAGGAATTACCATAGAAGATTTAAGAGCAGGATATAGTAAGACTTCAACAACTCCATTAGGCAGGTCAGGAAAGCTTTCAGAAGTTGCAGATTTAGTATGTTATTTAGCTAGTGATAGAGCGAGCTATATTCATGGAGTGACTTATAATATTGCCGGTGGAAAAACAAGAGGTTAAAGTTATTTTATATAGGTAATTTATATATATTATAGTGTAAAAAGTAAGGCAAATACACAGTATTTAGGTAAGACTTAGTTAAAATTTCAACTAGGTCTTGTCTAAGTACATGGGTAAAAATATTGATAGTAGATTGGAGCAAGTGAAGCCAAGTAAATGTATATTAATCATTATTAGAGTAAAAATAAAAGAGAGAAAGCTAAAAGGAATCGAATAATATTAATTATTTGATGTATTGTTTTTGTTTGTTAAAATGACTAAAAGTATCCGTTAAAAAGCTAAAATTAAAGATTGATTTAAATTTTTTGTGATATAATAAAAGTGATATTTTATTAGTATGGAGGTAGGATGAAGAAATGAATAAAGGTATATCATTGGATTTATCAAAATTAGCACCTTATTTAGACATGACTGAAGTTGACTATATGGAGGAAATGGTTAAAAGTGCCCATGACAAGTTACATAATAAGACAGGAGCAGGAAACGATTTTTTAGGTTGGGTCGATCTTCCTGTGGATTATGATAAAGATGAGTTTGCAAAAATTAAAAAAGCAGCAGAAAAAATTAAATCGGATTCAGATGTATTAATCGTTATTGGAATAGGAGGATCATATCTTGGTGCGAGAGCAGCAATTGAAATGTTAACACATAATTTCCATAACGTGTTAGGTAAAGATAAGAGGAAAGCTCCTAAGGTTTTCTATGTTGGAAATAATATTAGTTCAACATATATGGCTGAACTTTTACAAGCAATAGAAGGTCAAGATGTAAGTGTAAATGTAATTTCAAAGTCAGGTACTACTACAGAGCCAGCAATTGCATTTAGAATTTTTAGAACTTATTTAGAAGAAAAATATGGAGTAGATGAAGCTAGAAAGAGAATATATGCTACAACAGATAAAGCTAAGGGAGCATTAAAAACATTAGCTGATGCTGAAGGCTATGAAACATTTGTAGTTCCTGATGACGTTGGTGGTAGATTTTCAGTATTAACTGCAGTTGGATTATTACCAATAGCTGCAGCTGGAATTGATATAGATGAAATGATGAAAGGTGCTGCTGATGCAAGAGAGGCTTATTCTAGTCCATCTATTAAAGATAATGATGCTTATAAATATGCAGCAGTTAGAAATGCTTTATACAACAAAGGTAAAGCAATTGAAGTATTAGTAAATTATGAACCATCACTTCACTATTTTAATGAATGGTGGAAGCAATTATATGGAGAATCAGAAGGAAAAGATAATAAAGGATTATTCCCAGCAGCAGTAGATTTTTCAACTGATCTTCATTCAATGGGACAATTTATCCAAGATGGAAAAAGAATAATGTTTGAAACAGTTATAAACATTGAAAAGGCTAAATATGAAATTAACATAGAAAAAGCTGATAGTGATTTAGATGGTCTAAATTTCTTAGCTGGAAAAACTATGGATTTTGTTAATAAGAAAGCATTCCAAGGAACTTTATTAGCACATAATGATGGAGGAGTTCCTAATATGGTATTAAATGTGCCAGAATTTTCAGCATATTATTTTGGATATATGGTATACTTCTTCGAAAAAGCTTGCGGAATTAGTGGTCATTTACTAGGTATAAATCCATTTAATCAACCAGGAGTTGAAGCATATAAGAAAAACATGTTTGCTCTACTCGGGAAGCCAGGATATGAAGATATGAAGGCAGAACTAGAAAAGAGACTTTAATTAAATATATGAAGATTATAATTGATGGAGATGCCTGTCCAGGCATCTCCATCATTGAAAAAATAGCAAAAAAGTACGAAATTCCAATTATAATTTATTGTGATATTCATCATTTCATTCAAAGTGATTATTCAGAGGTTAAAGTTGTGGATAGTGGATTTCAAAGTGTGGATATGTATGTGGCAAATGAAACTAAACAAGGAGATATAGTTGTATCTCAAGATTATGGTGTGGCTGCCATGTGTCTATCTAAGAAAGCTAAAGTAATAAATCCAAAAGGTTTTATATATGATGAAAAAAATATCGATAGATTATTAGAGGAAAGACATATTTCGCAAAAAATAAGAAGAGGCGGAGGAAAAACCTCGAATCCTAAAAAGAGAACAGAAGAAGACGATTTAAGATTGGAAAGAAATTTAGCAAAACTAATAGAAAATTGATATGTTTTAGAAGCTTAAAAATATAGGCTTCTTTTTTGTATTTATGTTTAGGTTAAACTTTAATACATGAAAACACAAGCTTTATGTGGTAAGGAGAATGGTGTAGTTGTAGTACGTATATTAAGATTTCGTTTTATATGTATATGATTTTTTAAAATAAAATATGTTATAATCAAAATAAAAATTAACTGGAGTTATTTACAAATAATGGTATAATCATATATTATAATAATAGGGAATATTGAGAAGAATTTGTGAAAGGGGTATAGATTCATGGAAGAACTTCAGTTGAAATATATTGAGATAATTTTTGATAAACAAACACCACAGAATATTGGAACGGAAATAAATATATCTAGTAAAATAGATGATTGTGATGGTAAATTAGAATACAAGTTTATAGTTGGTAAAGGTGGAATTTGGAATACAATACAGGAGTTTTCTGAGAAGAGTGAATGTGTATGGAAACCTAGAACAGAAGGGGAGTATATGGTTATGGTACAAGCAAGGGATAAAGATGGGAAAAAGCCGTTAGATTATTTGGCAAGAGAAGAATATTCTATAACTAATGATGAAGCAACAGATGCTATGTTAGATGAAGAAATTTTATCCAAGGTTGCAAACGATGGAGAAGGAGATATAAACTTTAGAGGGACATTAGAAGCTGAAACTTCTTCTAATGGTTTAGAGTTTAAGGAAGCTGTAAATAATGATCAAGAGAGTAATGTGGTATTTCTTGAAGTAAAAGAACTTTCAAAAGAAGAAGAAGAAACGTTGATAGGTGAAAAGGATATTAATGAAGAATTACTTCTTTCAGAAGGCACTGAAAGAAGAGAGTGTAAAAAAATAGATTTTGAAGAAAAAGAAGAAAAAGAAGTAGAGCTTATAAATACTATTATTACAGATAAAGAAGAATACATGGTTGGTGAAAAGTGTTCAATAGAAGTGAAAGTGAATAATGAAGGTGAGTATTTATATAGGTTTTATATTAAGAATAATGATGAATGGGACATAATAAGAGATTATGATACAAGTAATTTGTTAAAATATACAGTTAATGAAGAAGGGGAAAAAAAGTTCTTGGTGCAATGCAAGATGATGCAATCCACTGAGGCCTTTGAAGATTATAAAATTGTAAGAATAAATGTTAAAAGTATTAGAAAAATAGAAATAACAGATTTTAAGTGTCTGAATAAAGCTTTAATATCTGGTGAAAAACTTGGATTTGTTGTAGAAACTAATGTTTATAAAAATGAAGCTGAAAAAGATAGAGTAGTATTGCTATATAAGTTTTATAAATTATATAAAGATGGAAAGTCTGTATGCATACAAGATTATTCTACAAGAAATGATGTATATTACAAGGAATTAGAGGCGGGAAATTATAGGATTTTATGTCTCGTGAAGAGTATATTTTCTAATAGAGAATATGATGATAGAGCTATTTTAGTATATGACGTTAAGCCATATGAAAATATAAAAATTAATAGTTTTGTAGCTAATTTAAATTCTCCTCAAACAACTGAAACAGATATAAGATTTACATCAGAAATGCAAGGTGGAAAAAATTTATTATATAAATATAAGGTTAAGGGACCGATTGAGGAAGACACAGGATTTACTGAAGAAAAGGAATTTTCATGGAAGCCTATAGAAGCCGGAGAATATGAAATAATATTATATGTTAAGGATTCAGAGTATAAAGGCGAATATGAAGCTACTAAAAAAATAGCATTTACAATTGAAGAAAAAGGGAAGAAACCAGTAAAAATTTTAGATGTAATAGTTGACAGAGAAAAGAAGGTCATAGCAGGAGAGCCAGTTAACATAATGGTTAATGGGGAAGGTGGAACTAGACTTCAATATGCCTTTACAATAAGAGAAAGTAAAAAGAAACTAGAAGGGGTAAGCTATAATAAATCAAATTGGATTAATTTCATTCCAGAACATGCCGGAGAATATGAAGTAGAGATAATGGTTAAAGATCAATATTCTGATAAGCCATATGATGCAAATACATTTGTTTATTTAAAGGCTATGGAATACTTGCCAGGAGAGATTGATTATATAATTTTACCATACAAAGAAACTCATTTGATTGGAGAAGCTATAGAATTTGAATGCATTATTCAAAATACACAAGATGTTTTAGTTAAATATGAAACAAAAATTAATGGACATTCTGTTGAGGAGACGGAGTTCTCAAAAAATAAGAAGTTAAGATTTGTTCCTAAAATTGCAGGAAAATATACAATAGAAGTTTATGCTAAAAATATAAAGTGCAAAGACGAATACGATTCAAAGAAGCAAATAAACTTATATGTAAGTGAGGCATCGCCAGTAATAGAAACAAAAATAATAACTAATAAATTAGAATTTAATATAAATGAAGAAGTAACTTTCGAAGCTATAAGCAGAGGAGGAAAAGATGTATGTTATGAATTTTATTTAATGGGAAATAATGAATGGAAGAAAGTACAGCCTTATAGCAAGAAACATTATTATAGCTTTATACCATTTGCTGAAGGAAAATATAAGATTTTAGCATTGGCAAAGAGTTATTATAAAAAAGTTAGTTATGAAGATTATGATCAAATAACGTTCTTTGTTAAGGAACAAGCAAAAAAATAACAAGTCAATAGGCTAGATGATTTTTATTATACTGTATAAGCAGAGTAACCTAAGACATAATCGGCAAGGTTATTAGGCTGGTTAATTTCTTGGATGGATGACATATCTAGAGTTATTATTTTCGTTAATGTGCCTAAAGGTTTAAGAAAATAGTTCGAAAATAAACACAAGATAAATTTCGGAGGAAGGTTATTAAAAATGGCAATAGATGGTGTAAATCAACTCTCAAATGAACAGCTATTAGCAATGAATATGATGGGAAACGGGCAAATAACAAATGATTCTGATTCTGGTGATACTAGTGATGAATCAAATTACGCATTTCAATTAGCGATGCAGAACTTAATGAATGAATCATCGAAAAAAAATAGCCAAAATGCTAATAGTGTACCAAATAATAATGATAAGGTTGATAAAACTGATAATAAAACAGATGCAAGTAAAAATTCAAGTACTGCTAATAATGACAAGGCAAACACTGCGGCAGCTAAAGTTGAACAAACATATTTAACCGGTCAAAAATTAGAAGATATACCTCTAATTATGAATGGAAATTATGTAAACTTCTCAAAGAAATCAGGTTCTATTTTAGATAATAGAAGTGATGCTGATATAAAAAAGATATATAGCGCAGTTGATTCAGCTGCTAAAAAATATGGAGTTGATTCAAATTTGATTTTGTCTGTAATTAAACAAGAATCTGATTTTGATCCTAATTCGACTTCTGGAGCTGGTGCTGCCGGATTAATGCAGATTATGCCTGAAAACTTTTCGAGTTTAGGAATAACGGATCAATACGATGTTAATCAAAATATTAATGGAGGAACTAAGCTTCTTAAAGAATATTTAGATCAATATAATGGAAATACTGAAATGGCACTTATGGCTTATAATGCTGGTCCTGGAACCGTTCAAAAGAGAGGGGTTTCATCAGCAAATGATTTATATAAAATGCCAGAAGAAACTCAAAATTATGTACCTAAGGTAATGGGGTATTATAGAGATGGAGTCTAAAACGCTGTTACATTTTAGATTTTTTTCTAAAAATTCTACTGTAAATATATATGATTTTAGAAAATTGAATGAAAAAACGTCATGTACATAAGTATATGACGTTTTTTCATTCAGTTTAATTGTGATTTATTGAAATATTAGTATAAAATAAATCATTTCAACTGTTATCGTATTCATATACTTGAAAACGTTTAAAAAAGTAAAACAAAAAACGCAACCCTTGGGGCCAGGTTGCGCTTTAGCAATAAGCAATAAGCAATAAATAAAAAGGGGGCTATATATTCCTTTTATTTATCCTTGCAACAATATTATAGGGTATTCTTATAAATAATGCAAGTGATTTAATAAAAATTGTGATTATTTTTATTAAAAATGAATTATTTTATTGCAAAATCAATGAACATTCGTTAATAGCTCTTTAAAAGGCTTAATTCTTCATCTGTTAATTCTCTATATTCGCCTTCCTCTAAATCCGGATCTAATAGAAGTCCTCCAAATTCCTCTCTTTTTAGATATACAACTTTTTTGTCAACGGCCTCGAACATTCTTTTTACTTGATGAAATTTCCCTTCTTGTATTGTAATTCTTACTTCTGAGCCTTCATCAGTGCTAGTCAATATTTCAAGATTTGCTTCTAAGCACTTATATCCATCATCTAATGTAATTCCATTTTTAAAAGCAGTAATATCTTTCTCATCAACTTTTTTATTAATTTTGGCATAATAAATCTTATCCACATGCCATTTAGGTGATATTAATCTGTGATTAAGTTCACCATCGTTAGTCAAAAGTAATAAACCTACTGTATCCTTATCTAATCTTCCAACTGGAAATGGCTCGAACACTTGGTGATCTAATGCCAATAAATCAATTACAGTTTCATCTCTATTGTCATGGGTTGCGGATACAACTCCATCTGGCTTATTCATCATTAAATATATATATTTACGATATAACAGTTCTTCACCGTTAATTTTTATTATTGATTTTTCGGGATCAATAAGCATACCATTATCTTTTACTACAATACCATCAATTTTAACAATTCCTTTTTTAACAAAGGACTTGACATCTTTTCTACTTCCATATCCTAAATTAGAAATCACTTTATCTAATCTTTCCAAATTATTCACTCCAATCCTAACATTTAAACATGTATTCATCTTAAATTATCATATATTGATTTATTTTACCACAATAGTAGTAAATAGATTAACATCTATATAAACAATTTATCTAATTAGTTAACTTATTTTTTAATTATTATAAGACATTTATACGACTTATTATTTAATTTAGAATATTACAAGAAATGAGTCAAAGCTATAGAAGGCTATGACTCATTTGCGATGAATACTTTATGTTTATTTGATTTAATGTAAAAATTGCTGTGTTTCTAAATTTCAGGACGCTTTGCTATATCCATTGAACTACTTCATCTAACGGTTGTCTTGTCTTTGGATGTGCTTTTTTATCACCACGATATCCGAAACTTGCCATAACTGATACACCAAAATGTTCAGTATCTAAAAAACCTTCTGCTTTGAGAATTTCTTCAACTTCTTTTATATTAAACCCCTCGATTGGACAGGAATCAATACCTAAGAAAGCTGCTGTTGTCAACATGTTCGCTAAGGCAATATAAGTTTGTTTACTAGCCCAATCATAAAGGAATCTATCAGTTTCAAGTAAATTGAAATCATTTTTTTGAAAGCTTTCGAAAGCATTCCTTTTTCCTTCAGCTACATCTTTAGGAAGACTTTGTACTTCAGACATTATCTTAGTAATATATTCAGAGCTATAAATTGTATCAACTTTTTTACGTGCAAGAAGAATTACAAAATGACTGGCACCATTAAAGCTATTTTGAGCACCCCAGGATACAGGATATAATTTTTCTCTAAGTTTTTTATCTTGAACTACAAGGAATTTCCAAGGTTCAAAACCGAAAGAGCTTGGAGAAAGATGTCCTGCCTCTAAAATTGTATTAAAGTCCTCTTTAGATATTATCTTATTAGGATCAAATTGTTTGCATGCATGACGAAATTGAAATACATCTATGATTTCTTGATTTTTATTATTCATTCTAAAACCACCTTCCATTTTTTATAAATCAAGTTTAGCATATTTGGATACTATATTGAAGTACGCACAATTTTGATATATAATATAAATAAATTAACTTAAGTATCTTTTTTATACTAAAGGAGCTGAAATTATGAAAGAAGAAGTTATGTATCCAGACTGTCCTAATCATCCATGCCCTGTGGAAACAACACTGAATATAATTAGCGGCAAGTGGAAGGGGATTATTTTATATCGTTTATTAAGTGATAAAAAACGATTTAATGAACTGAAAAAATTGATTCCAAATGTAACCCATAGAACATTGACATTGCAGCTGCGTGAATTGGAAAGAGATAGAGTTGTAAAACGTACGGTATATGCCGAAGTACCACCACGTGTTGAATATGAGTTGACGGATATTGGATTATCAATGTCTCCAATAATTGAAGCTATGTATGACTGGGGATTAAATTATCAATCTGAATCGAACTTACAGAAAGGATAACCTTTACAAAAAGCAATTGTTTCAATATAATAATGCTTTAGGGCATAATAAAATAAAGAACACAATATAAATTTTAAAAAATGTGTTGACAGAAAAATTTAGTAATTATATAATTAATTCGTACCCGAACGAACGAGGTGGCAAAAATGGAAAAGAAATGTGTCATAGCAAAATTAAATATAATTAGTGAAGCATCAAGTAAGTTTCTAACAAGAAGAATAAAGGAAGAGCAGTTATCTATATTACAAAATCATGCTATGCTATTCAATATTTTACCAGAGGATGGTTCGAAAATGCTTTTTAATGAAATTTCAAGTGCATGGAAAATATCGAAATCATCATTGTCTGATATAATAAACAAATATGAAAATCAAGGATTAATAAAGAAATGTAGTTGTGATGCAGATAAAAGAAGTGTATATATTAGTTTGACTCCTGAAGCTATATATATAAAACAAAAGCTTCAAAATATTGAACAGGAGTTTCTAAATTTATTATTGGAAGATTTTGACCAGGAGCAAAGGAAAATTTTTGAGGCAAATATAGATAAAGCTCTTAAAAATATAATAAAAATGCTTTAGAAGCATTTTTTTTAAATAGATAATTCGTACGCGTACGAAAAAATAGAAAGAAGGATTTTAAATATGAAAGAATTAGTAATAAAATCATTAGAAAAGATCAGACCAATGTTACAAAGAGATGGTGGAGATGTCCAACTAGTTGATGTAAGTAGCGATGGAATTGTAAGTGTAAAAATGCAAGGAGCTTGTGGAAATTGTCCAGGAGCAATGATGACAATAAAAGGTGTTATAGAGCAAAGATTAAGAGAAGAAGTTCCAGGGGTTACAGAAGTAATAGGTGTTTAAAATTAAAAAACTTTAATTAAATTGAACAAGAGCAAAGAGGACATTAAGTCCTCAAATTTTCCTGCAATATGTTCGTACACGTACGAATGTATTGCAGAGAAAAATTAAAATTCGTTTCGGGTACTTTAATAATATAGAAATTATGATTGATATATTCAAATAGAATAATTAGATTATACAAGGAGGGATAATATGTTTAACTCTATAAGAAAAAGATTGGTTTTTAATTTTGTTTTAATTGCAGCAATAATAATTTTAATTTGTACATCTTTTTTTACATATCAAATGATAAATGGAATACAAAATCAGATGAAAGCCGACGGAATCACTTTGGTTAACAATGTAAGAGCAAGCATTGAGAAAGCAGGAATAAAAAACATAGACAAAATACAGGATATAATAGATGCTACATATGAATATGCAGATGGTGGATTATGGTACATAGGTATAACAGGAAAAGATAAAACACTTATTGCAGGTACATCAAAGGAGTCGATTGGTAAAAAAATCGATTCATCAGGGTCAGACAGTGTATTTGAAGGTAATACAGACTCATATATATATGAATGGCAGGGAAAGCCAGCGTATAATGTAAGTGTTCCAATTAAAGATGGGAATAGTGTAGTATATAGTCTATCAATAGGAATTTCTGTGGATAATATGCAAAAAGCTATTAGAACAACTATTATAAAAAGTGCAATTTGTGCGATAGCAGCGTTAATATTATCTGCAATCATGGGAATATATATAGGAAGGCGGATTGCTAAACCTATAGAAATCATTAAGGAAGCAATTGAAAAAGCAGGTGATGGAGACTTTACAGCGGAATATGAAATTGCAGGGAAAGATGAAATAGGGAAGCTTGCAGCGGCAAGTGCTAAAACAAGAAAGAGTATGAGAGAACTTGCTAGAAAAACTAAAGTGATTTCTGAGAGCCTAAGCAACTTATCTAGAAATATTGAAAGCGGTGGAAATACCGTGGCAATATCCAGCGAAGAAATTGCTGCTTCAGTAGCTAATGTATCTCAAGAGGGAATAAAACAAGCTGAAGCATTAGAAGAAGCAGTTAGATTACTAGAAAGTTTTTCAATAGACTTAGATAATGTAGACAATAACTTAACTTTATTAGCTGATGGCGGAAGAATTATAAAAGAAGATACAAATAAAGGAGCAGAAACTATAAATAAGTTAGCAGATACTATTGATGACATGTTAAATTCATTTTTAGAGTCAAAGGTCAAAATTGGAAACTTGGATAAAACTATATCACAAATTAATTCCATAGTAGATGTTATAAATGGAGTAGCTAAACAGACTAACCTTTTAGCTTTAAATGCATCTATTGAGGCAGCAAGGGCTGGCGAAGCAGGAAAAGGATTTTCGGTGGTAGCAGAAGAGATAAGAAAACTAGCAGAAGAAGTTTTAAAATCATCAAAAAGCATAACCGGATTAATAAATACAGTGATGAAAGAAACTCATGAGGTTTCTAGTACAACAGAACTTGTAACTCAAATAGTGGAAGATAGCAGAGCGAATATTAACGATGTTACAACTTCATTTAAAGGAGTTATTGGTAAAGTAAATAATATTCCTAGTGACATTAATAAAGTACATATGGTACTTAAGGAAACAATGAATGGCAGGGATAAGATTTTAGGTACAGTTGAAAATATAGCTTCAAAATCACAAGAAATTTCATCGCTTTCGGAAGAAGTAACTGCATCTACAGAGGAGCAGGCAGCGATAACAAATGAATTGTCTTTAACAGCAAAAAAACTAGTAAATATCTCAAAAGTATTAGAAAAGAATGTTTCTGATTTTAAAATATAATCTTAAAAATATAGATAATAGCAGATTTTAAATTAATAATAGTGGTGGTGCATTTTATGAAATCATTAATATTAATAAAGGATTAACACTTGATATAAATATGTCAGGTGTTTTTTAGTGTTTGAGAGCATAAAAAATAATATTTTAGTCCTTGTGATGATTTAAATATTAATACATATGGTATAATATTTAAGGATTGTGAAAGGAGGAATAAGTAAATGGATTTAAAAGCATTACTTAATAAAGAGCAGTATGAAGGGGCAACTACAATTGATGGGCAGGTACTTATATTAGCAGGAGCAGGATCAGGTAAGACAAGAGTCCTAACTCATAGAATAGCTCATATGATTGAAGATTTGAATATTGCACCATACAGTATACTGGCTATTACTTTTACAAATAAGGCATCCAAGGAAATGAAGGATAGAGTTAAAGCACTTATTGGTGAAAGAGCTGAAAATATGTGGATATCCACTTTCCATTCAACTTGTGTTAGGATTTTAAGAAGAGAAATAGATAAAATAGGCTATAAAAGCAGCTTTACTATATATGATAGCTCAGATCAAAAAACTTTAGTCAAAGAGTGTATGAAGAGTCTTAATATTAATGATAAAGATATAACTGAGCAAGAGATACTTGGAAAAATCGGAAAAGCAAAAGATAAAATGCAAAATGTAAGAAGCTTTATGCTGGAAAATGAAGCGAACTTTAGAGAAAAGAAGGTTGCAGATGTCTATGAAATGTATCAGAAAAGACTTAAGGAAAACAATGCCTTAGATTTTGATGATTTAATTTTTAAGACAGTAGAACTTTTTAAAAGTAATCCGGAAGTACTAGAATTTTATCAAAACAAGTTTAAATATATAATGGTTGATGAATATCAAGATACCAATGGAGCTCAATACCAATTGGTAAAATTACTTGCAGCAAAATATAAGAATATATGTGTTGTAGGGGATGATGATCAATGTATTTACCAGTGGAGAGGTGCAGATATAACCAATATCTTAGACTTTGAAAAAGATTATCCAGGTGCTAAAGTTATAAAATTGGAACAAAACTATAGATCTAAGGGAAATATATTAAATGCGGCTAACGTTGTCATTGTTAATAATTCAAATAGAAAGAGTAAAGTATTACGAACAGAGCAGGAAGCAGGTAGTAAAATTAAAATATACAGAGCTTATGCGGATAGTGATGAAGGAGATTTTGTTGGAAAGCAGATTTTAGATATAAAAAATAAAGAGGGCAAAAATTATAACGATTTTGCCATATTATATAGAACAAATGCTCAATCTAGAATTTTTGAAGAAAGTCTTAGAAGAAAAGGGATTCCATATAAAATTGTAGGAGGAACTCGTTTCTATGATAGAAAAGAAATAAAGGATATACTAGCGTATTTAAAGGTTCTCGTTAATCCACAAGATGACATAAGTATCAGAAGAATAATAAATGTGCCTAAAAGGAGCATAGGAGATGCAAC
>JAEZKY010000132.1 GCA_023435985.1 Bacillota bacterium
CATTACTAGGGCAGAAAAAGGTGAAGTAAATATGTCTGCTCTTTCTTTAGGAAGTCCTTTTAATTTAGCTTTTTGATTTATATCTAAACTAAGGACATGATTATATATTATTTCTACTTCTTCAAATGACATAGTATAATTGTGTAATAAATCTAGAGGATAATTAATGAATTTTTTGTGGATTTTACCTATAGAGCGAGCTGTTCCGCCTATGCCTATTAGGGGGAGAGTTTTGCCATCATTTAGCCAAGGCAGTTTATCGAACTGACTGAAAATATATTTTTTAAATTCAGATATATCATCCTTATCTTGAGGTATATCAAAAGGAAAACGCTTAGTTAATGGAATTGAACCTAGTGGAAGGCTTATACCATTTAAAATTCTTCTGTTTTTGACTAAAGTGATTTCCATGCTGGAACCGCCGATATCAACAAGAATGGCATCATTGATATCCATGGTAGCTTTTATTGTTATATATCCATATGATGATTCTTCAAGACCGCTTAATATTCTAATATCAAAATCAAGTTTTTCTTTTACTAAGTTTAATATTTTTGTTTTATTTTTTGCTCTTCTAATTGCTTCAGTAGCTACTACAATTGTCTCAATAACATTATTTTTTTCGCACAAAATTTTAAAAAATTCTAAGGTGATCAATAATTTTTCGATTCCTTCGTATGACAAATTATCGTTCTTATCAATATATTGACCTAGTCTAGTCATCCTTTTTTCTTCATCTATTATTTTATAAGAGTTATTTTCATAAATTTCATAAACTAAAACTCTCATAGAATTAGAGCCAATATCAATAACTGCAATATTTTTCATTTATATTCTCCTTTTATCATAAAATATGCCAAAAAGTTAACTTATAAATAATAAAGTGTTAACATATAGTTAACAAAAATGTTAGATTATATTAGTATATATTACATTATTCAAAGAGTATTTTAAATACTATAATTACAAATAATTAAATATAATACAAAAAAATTTGCTTAACGGATAAGGGGAATAATTATGAACAAAATTTATACATATGATAATTATGAGAATTTTTTTAATAGAGAGCTTAGCTGGTTAGAATTTAACCAAAGAGTTTTAAATGAAGCTAAGGATAATACAAATCCTCTCTTGGAAAGATTAAAATTTTTAGCTATAACTAGTTCTAACTTAGATGAGTTCTTTATGGTGAGAGTTGGATCGTTATACAGTCAAATTCAAGCCGGATTTGAAGAGAGGGAAGTTTCAGGATTAACCCCTAGTGAACAAATCGAAAAAATATTAGATAAAGTAGGAGGAATGATAAATGATCAATATCAAACATATGATCATTTATATGATCATTTAGGAAATAAGAAGATAAGAATTTTTACATATGACATGTTAAACGAAGAACAAATTAATTATGTAAATGATTATTACAAAAATGTACTTTATCCAGTCCTAACTCCAATGGTAATTGATTCAGGAAGACCATTTCCATTGCTATTAAATAAAACACTAAATATTGGGGTAATATTAAAAGAAAACAAAAGTGAGCATGAAGTATTTGCGACAATTCAGGTGCCATCTGTATTAGATAGATTGGTGCGGATTCCAGGAAGTGAAGGGGAAAATTTTATACTATTGGAGGATGTAATAAAGAATCATTTAAGCGAATTATTTGGCTTCAAAGTATTGACAACAGCCTGCTATAGAATAACAAAAAATGCTGACTTAAGTTTAAATGAAGAAGGTGCAGAAGATTTACTTGAGACTATAGAAGAATCATTAAAACAAAGAAGATGGGGGCTTGCAGTTAGATTAGAAATTGAAGATACTCATGATAATAGAGTTATAAGTAAGTTAGAGCAGGAATTTGAAATTACAAGTAATCAAATATTCCCAATAAGAGGGCCTATTGATTTAACCTTTATTAATAAATTATATAGTATAAAAGGATATAATGAACTTAAATTTGAACAGCTAAAGAGTTTGCCAGTTAAAGAATTTCAAGGCTGTGATATGTTTCAAGCAATGAGTAAAAAAGATATATTTTTACATCATCCTTATGAAAGTTTTTCTACAGTTGTAAAGCTAGTGGAAGCTGCTGCACAAGATGAAAAGGTACTAGCTATAAAACAAACTCTATATAGAGTAAGTGGTAATTCTCCAATTATTGCAGCTCTTTCAAAGGCTGCAGAAAATGGTAAACAAGTTACTGTATTAGTTGAACTTAAAGCACGATTTGATGAAGAAAACAATATTCATTGGGCTAGGCAGCTTGAAAAAGCAGGATGTCATGTTATTTACGGAGTAATAGGTCTCAAAACCCATAGTAAAATATTACTTATAGTTAGACAGGAAAAGAAAGGCATAAAGAGATATGTCCATTTGGGAACTGGAAATTATAATGATGTGACTGCAAAATTCTATACAGATATAGGTCTTTTAACATCAAAATCAGAATATGGAGAAGATGCGTCTGTAATTTTTAATATGCTTTCAGGATATTTTAAGCCAGAAAATATGAGCAAAATTACTATTGCACCGTATGGATTAAGAAAGAAATTAGAATACTTGGTAGAAAGAGAAACAGAGCATGCTAAGAATGGTAAACATGCTAAAATAATTGCTAAAATGAATTCCTTAGTGGATAAAAAACTTATGATAGCTTTATATAAAGCCTCAGAAGCAGGTGTTAAAGTGGAACTTATAGTTAGAGGGATTTGCTGTTTAAAACCTGGGATTAAAGGATTAAGCGAAAATATAACGGTTAGAAGCATAGTAGGACGTTATTTAGAACATAGCAGGATATATTACTTTCACAATGAAGGTAAAGAGGATATTTATATATCAAGTGCTGATTGGATGTATAGAAACTTAGATAAAAGAGTTGAAACTATGACAATAATTGAGGATACAACTATAAAGAAAGAACTTAAAGAAATGTTGGGGATGTATATAAGAGATAATGTTAAAAGCAGAATCTTACTTTCAGATGGATCTTATACAAAGGTGGAGGCAGAAGGCAAAAATGTTAATGCTCAAGAGGACATGATAGAGTTATGTAAGAAGTTCAATAAATAAATATACATGTTTATTTAAAGATAACGAATGATAAAGCTTTGGTATGTACTTATTTAAGGCTTTGTTATTAGAAATTAATTTATGATAAATAAATATACATGATTAGACAATGAGTTCCAATTAAGTGTTGATTAATTGGAACTCAACTTAATTAAAAATAATTTCATAAACTTTGCATTTATAGGATTTTGACTAATGTATTGATTGAAAATAAATTGATTCTTATTATAATATAAATTAGAAATTTGGTCTTAAGAATTTAAAATTTAAACCGATATTAAATTATAGGAATATGAACTATGACGACATTAAAATCTTACATAAAATATTCTAGGAGATGATAAGAATGAAAAGAAATAAATTAAGAATTCTACTTTTTACAACAATAGCTATTTTAGCTCAAGGTGTTTGTGCTTATGCAGCAAGCTCATCAACAAGTAGTAATAATAAACAATATAGTCAGGATGAATTAGATAATATGACTCCTGGATGGGATACAGATGACATAGATAAGAGTACTTATAAGGTGGACTCATATAAAAATTCATTTTCAGATGAACAAACGGAAGACTCTACTACTAAAAAGGATAGTAGTAACTCTAATTCTTCTTCTTCCACAACGAATTCAACCGTAGATTCAAATTTGGGAAATGTCATTGTAAGCACTTCACCAAGTACAGGGATTCAAGGAGACTTTTGGGGAAAAACTAAAGATAGTAAATGGATACTTATTAAACAAGGAAGCCCAGCAACTGGATGGCAAAGTGTAAGAGGAAAGTGGTATTACATGGATGCTGATGGGGTAATGCAAACTGGATGGATAAATGATGGAACAACATGGTATTATTTGTATGCTGATGGTTCTATGGCATATAATACATATGTAGATGGGTATTATCTAGGAGGGGATGGAGCTATGCTTTAAAACAAAAGTTACATAGCTTTCTTTAGTTGGATGTTTTTAGTCAATTCTATTATACTTAAAAAGGTGTTTCTTTGTTTAATTTATTGGAAATAGATGCTTTCCCACCGATATTTATCTGCAAAATTTGAGAATATAATGTTTGATTCGCATTTAAAGTTGAAAAAGACTTGAAATGCGAATTTTTTTTATTATATATATTGAAATTGCTAATTATAAACTGTGCATTGCAAATTGCAACACATATATATAAGTTCTAATTGATTCTATACATTTAGGTTACTTTATACCACAAAATAAGAGTTGTAAATAATTCATAAAAAGTTTATTAAGAAAAAATATCAACTACATAAAAAAACATAATTTTAACATAAACGTAAATTCAGATAAAAAGAACTAGTTGTATGACCATAAAAAGGGTAATACATGAAAAATGGAAGAAAAATGGTAAAAAATATGAGACAATATATAAGAAAACATTGTTAGGCAATGTGGATATACAAGGAAGTGAAAAGTTAAGATGTAAGATTAAAATTAAATCTAAACAGTATCAATAATTAAGAATTAGAAAGGATGATTTTTATGAAAAAATTAAAACTTCTTACTACTCTTCTTGCCATTGCAGCAGTTTCAGCAAGTTTGTACACTTTACCAATATCGGCAGCTACTTCACAAGTAAATCTAAGTTTATCAAATGTAACAACTAGCAGTTCTACAAATGTTTTGGGTTCAACTTTCCAAATCACTAATACAGGAAGTGAGTCAATAAACCTATCTGATTTAAAAATTAGATACTATTATACAGAAGATGGAACACAAGATCAAAATTTTAATTGCTATTATTCAGCAGTAAGCAATCCGAGCAAAGACATTACTGGAAAGATAAAAGGGACTTTTGGAAAGATGGATAATCCTACAGCTACTGCTGATACTTATTTTGAAATATCTTTCAGCAGTGATTCAGGAACTATCGCAGCTGGAGGAACAGTATCAGTTCAAGCAGCAGTAAATAAAAGTGATTGGTCAAATTATGATCAAACCAATGATTATTCATTCAATAACAGCAAGGATATCGTAGTTTATTCGGGAAGTAATGTGATATGGGGAATAGCTCCATCAGGGACATCAGCTGTAACCGATTCAAAATTAGATAAAACTGAAGTAAAGCTTGATAAAGATAGTATATCTGATGTGACTGTAAACATGGAGTTAAATGGAAATGAATTTGAAGGAATTAGTGGATTAAAAGAAGGAACAGATTACATTGTTAAAGACACAGCAGTTACAATTGCTAAATCTTATCTTGAAGCTTTACCAGTAGGGGACACAGATCTAACATTCAATTTTAACCAAGGAAATCCTCAAAAGTTGAAAATAAGTATTAATCAAAATACTGAATTAAGTGCATCCATTGGACAAGTGGAGGGAAGTGCAGGTGATACAATAACGCTTCCAGTTACATTAAAAGGAACTCCAAGTGCAGGAATAGCTGATTTTGGATATAGAATTAAATACGATCCAAATTTAGTTGAAATAGTTAGTGTAGAACCAGGTGATGCAATTACAGACAAAGAGAATAATTTTGTATCGAAGGTGATCACAGATAAAAATTTAATCTCAGTATTATTTATTGATAGTGCATTAAATGATACAGAAACTATAAAAGATGGAGGAGAATTAACTAAAATAACCTTAAAAATAAAAGATACTGCTGCAAAAGGTACTGCTTCCATCGACTTCAATGATGATGATCATTCTTTCTATGATGTTAACGGGAATGAGTTAAAGGTTGACTTTGCAAGTGGAAGATTAACAGTTAAGTAGACTTAACTTAATAGTTTTATATGAACATTAAGTTAAAGCATATTGATTAATTTTAGCCATTTAAATATTAATTGATACAAAATATAAATTATAATAGGGGGAATTTGTGATGATAAAAACAAAGATAAAAATTATATTTGCATCAGTGTTATGCGCAGCGATGTGTTTTTCACCTGTACTAAATACTGCAGCGCAGGCAGCCGCAGCTGATAATACTACAGCAGCTGTCAATGATGAGTATCAGCAGCGTTTCCTAACTATGTGGGGAAAAATTCATGATTCTAAAAACGGATATTTCAAAAATATTACTGAAGATGGACAGACATTAAAGGTGCCATATCATTCGGTTGAAACAATGATGTGTGAAGCACCTGATTATGGACATGAGACTACCAGTGAAGCGTATAGCTATTACATGTGGCTTGAAGCCATGTATGGAAAATTTTCAGGCAACTGGTCAGAGTTTGAAAAAGCTTGGGATTCTGCAGATAAATATATTATTCCTCATGGGTTAGATCAAGCAGGCATGGATAAATATAATCCTAGCAGTCCAGCTACTCTTGCTAATGAATATCCAACCCCAGATAAGTATCCAAGTAAATTACAATTTGGTGCGCCTGTTGGAACAGATCCAATTAGTAATGAGTTAAAGAACGCTTATGGTTCAAGTGAAATGTATGGTATGCACTGGCTTCTAGATGTAGATAATTGGTATGGATATGGTAATCGTGGAGATGGAAGCAGTACTGCACCATCATATATTAATACTTTCCAAAGAGGCCCAGAGGAATCAGTATGGGAAACAGTTCCACAGCCATCTTATGAAACCTTTAAATGGGGAGGCAAAAATGGATATTTAGATCTATTCACAGGAGATAACTCTTATTCAAAACAATGGCGTTATACTGATGCACCAGATGCAGATTCACGTGCCATTCAGGCAACTTATTGGGCTGATGAATGGGCAAAGGCTCAAGGAAAAGATGTAAGCAAGGATGTAAGTAAAGCATCAAAAATGGGAGATTACTTAAGATATTCTATGTTTGATAAGTACTTCAAACCAATTGGAATAGGTACAGGTAGCCCATCAAGTACTAGTGAGCATTACTTATTATCATGGTATTATGCTTGGGGGGGTGCAGCAGATGGCACTTGGTCTTGGAAGATTGGAAGCAGTCATAACCATTTTGGATATCAAAATCCATTAGCAGCATGGGTAATGTCCAAGGATAGCGATTTTAAACCTAAATCAGCAAATGGTCAAACAGATTGGTCAAAGAGTTTGGATCGTCAGTTGGAATTCTATCAATGGTTGCAGTCTTCAGAAGGAGCTATAGCAGGTGGTGCTACAAATTCACTTATGACAGATGCTGGAAGTTATCAATCTTATCCTTCTGGTACACCAACCTTCTATGGAATGGCCTATGACTGGCAGCCAGTATATCATGATCCACCAAGCAATAATTGGTTTGGAATGCAGGTTTGGTCAATGCAGCGTGTTGCTCAATATTATTATAAAACCGGGGATAAGAGAGCACAGGCAGTTCTTGATAAATGGGTTAAATGGGTTAAGAGTGTAGTTAAACTTAATACTGATGGTACTTATTTAATACCAAGTAATTTATCATGGTCAGGACAGCCAGATACATGGAATGGAACTTACACAGGAAATTCAAAACTTCATGTAACTGTAAAAGATTATACAGCAGATATTGGACCATCTTCATCTTTAGCTAATACCTTATTGTATTATGCAGCAGGAACCAATAAATACTCAACTTATGATGGAGATTCCACAAAACTTGCAAAAGAGATATTAGATCGTATGTGGAATAATTATCAAGATGATAAAGGATTGTCAGTAACCGAAAAGACTGATTTTAGCAGAATGTTTGATCAAGAAATATATATACCAGATGGCTGGTCTGGAAAGATGCCAAATGGGGATGAGATTAAGCCAGGTGTGAAATTTATAGATATTCGATCTAAGTATAAGAATGATCCTGATTATGCAAAGGTAGAAGCGGATTATGAAGCAGGAAAAAGTTCAGAATTCAACTATCACCGTTTTTGGCAGCAAGCAGAAGCCGCTATAGCTAATGGAACTTACTCAATTCTATCAAAGGAATTGCCAGCAGAAGGTGAGCTGATAGGAGATGTAAATGGTGATAATGTTGTTGATGAAAACGATTATGATGCGTTAAAATCTTATCTTTTAGATTCAAGTACTGAGATAAAAACTGGAAATGCAGATTTAAATAAAGATGGCAGAATAAATACAGAAGATCTATTTGAATTAAAGAAAATGATTACAAAATAGATTAATGCCTTAAAGCTTGATCAATATTAAAGTCTTTATAGAAAGTTAAGTAAGTACTATCTTCATAATATAATTAAAATACTCTTGACCGTTAATTGATCAAGGGTATTTTATCATAAAAACTATATTAATAGAAAATGTAAGGGGATACAAATATGGCTTAAAGGATGGCTTAGTATAAAAATGGGGGAGGTTATATAATTCTAAATTAAGAAAATGAAGAAAGATAAAGATTGTAATAATAAAAGTAAAAATGCTGTAGGAGGAGGAAAACATTATGTTAAAGAGTAAAAAAAGTATTTCGTTAGTTCTTCTTGTTTTATTTCTTGTCGAATGCATAGGTCTTAATAAACTTGTAAGTGTTAGTGCAGCTATAAATACTTACAATTATGGTGAGGCGTTTCAAAAGGCTATAATGTTCTATGAGTTTCAACGTTCAGGAAAACTACCTAGTGATAAGAGAGACAACTGGAGAGGAGATTCTGGATTAGATGATGGGAAAGATGCTGGATTAGATTTGACTGGAGGCTGGTATGACGCAGGTGATAATGTAAAATTCAATTTACCAATGTCTTATAGCGCAGCTATGCTGGCATGGTCTGTATATGAAGATAAAGATGCGTATGAGAAAAGTGGACAACTTTCTTATATTAAAAATGCAATAAAATGGGCTAATGATTATTTGATAAAATGTAATCCAGAAAAAAATGTTTATTACTATCAGGTTGGGGATGGGAACAGTGATCACTCGTTCTGGGGACCTCCTGAAGTAATGCAGATGAATAGACCATCTTACAAGGTTGATATAAATAATCCGGGATCAACCGTAACCGCAGAAACAGCAGCATCTCTAGCAGCAGCATCTCTTGTATTTAAAGATTCAGATCCAGAATATTCAAGCACATGTATTAAGCATGCAAAAGATTTATTTGATTTTGCAGATACAACAAGAAGTGATGCAGGATATAAAGCAGCAGCAGGTTTTTATGATATAAATAGCGGGTTTTGGGATGAGTTATCATGGGCAGCAACCTGGTTATATTTAGCAACGAATGATGAGAATTATTTAGAGAAAGCAGAAAGTTATGTTGGAAATTGGGGGACAGACCAGGAAAAAAACATATCATATACTTGGGGTCAATGCTGGGATGATGTTCATTATGGCGCAGAATTGCTTTTAGCTAGAATAACTAATAAAGATATATATAAGGACAGTATAGAAAGACATCTTGATTATTGGACAACAGGTTATAATGGCAGCCGTATAAAATATACACCAAAAGGATTAGCATGGTTAAATTCGTGGGGATCTTTAAGATATGCAACTACAACAGCATTTTTAGCAGGCGTATATTCAGAATGGTCAGGTTGTACATCATCTAAAGCAACTACGTATAAAGAATTTTTGAAAAATCAGATAGATTATGCTCTTGGCAGCACAGGAAGAAGCTTTGAGGTTGGCTTTGGAACTAATCCACCTGAGAGACCACATCATAGAGGAGCACACAGCTCATGGGCTAATAATATGGACACGCCAAGTTATCATCGACATGTCCTATATGGGGCTTTAGTAGGAGGACCAGGTGCAGATGATTCTTATACAGATAGCATTAATGATTATATGGTTAATGAAGTAGCATGTGATTATAATGCTGGATTTGTAGGAGCTTTAGCAAAAATGTATAAAGTATATGGTGGAACACCTATAACTGATTTTAAGGATATAGAAGCAAAAACTAATGATGAATATTTTGTTGAAGCAGGAGTAAATGCCAGTGGTTCAAACTTTGTTGAAATTAAAGCTATTTTAAACAATAAATCAGGATGGCCTGCAAAGGTTTCTGATAAACTTTCTTTTAAATATTTTATAGATATCAGTGAATTTGTTAAAGCTGGATACACAGTAAACGATATTACTACGTCTACTAATTATAATGACGGCGCAGTTGTTTCTAAATTAATACCTTGGGATACATCAAAAAATATTTATTATATCAATGTAGATTTTACAGGCACAAAGATATATCCTGGAGGACAATCAAACTATAGGAAAGAGGTTCAATTTAGAATTTCTGGGCCACAAAATGCGGGAATTTGGGATAATTCTAATGATTTCTCCTATAAAGGTATCACAACAACAGTTGGAGGAACTCCAGTTCAAACTTCTAATATTCCAGTATATGATAATGGAGTTTTAATATTTGGAGATACTCCTGACAATGGTGGTAATACATCTAAAACTGGAGATTTAAATAAGGATGGAAAGGTTGACAATTTGGATTATATAATATTGGAAGATTATATAATGAATCCAGATAGCAGTATAGATACAAAAGGATATGATTTAAATGAAGATGGAAGGATTAACACTGCAGACTTATTTGCATTGAAGAAGATTATATAATAATTATTAATAAAGCTAAGTAAAGGATGGAGAATAAATATAGAAGATGTATTTAAAGTGAAGAAAACTATTACGAGATATTTGTAAAATATTTACAAATGAGGAATGGAGAGATATAATATAAACATCACAGAATTTCCAGCTTGAAGTATAACATAAAATTAAAGAAATATAGGTTATCGTATATAAATACATAACTTATATTAATATGGATTAGTGTTATAATTATTTGTAAAAATTAGGAGGGATATTGTATATGAAAATAGGTAGAATCAAAAATCTTATAGCGGTTAGCTTAGCTGCGGTGTCAATGTTTTTGGCAGCAACTTCATCTTCTATGTGTATAGCTTATGGATTTGAAGATATAAAAATGCCAAAATCTCTATACAAAGTTGATTAAATATAACTTTGGTATGTGATTTAGATACTCTTGATTGGTTATAGATCAGGAGTATCTTGTTTTATATTGTAATTAATAAAATTCCTAAAATGATACAATATCAACTTAAAAAGCTTATTGGTAAAAATATACTATATAATGAATATGTATTTCTCGATTAAGAAATATTGTAGAAAAAATTAATAATTTGGTTAATAATAAAAATAAGAAAAGCATACAAGTAATAAAAGAAGATAGTTAAAATTCAAAGGAAAATTATAAAACTGTCACAAATCTTGCAACAGTTTTTATCTAGTTATGTATTATAAGTTCTTGCTTAAAAATACAATCTTCAATGGAAGTGTTAAGAAGGATATTTTTATAATATTTATCAATTAAGTAACGTACAGTATTTAAACCAATGCCTCTATTTTCGCCTTTTGTAGAAAAATTCTTTTGGTAAATCTTTTGAATTGGAGGGGTAGATTCTAAACATGAGTTAGTTATATTAAAAATAACATCAGTATCAGTTTTAATAATAGCGAAGTGAATAAACTTATCATTACATAAAGCACTTCCTTCAATGGCGTTGTCCATTAAAATGCCAATAATTCTGCAAATATGAATTGTACTGATATTAAATTTTTCAATATCATCGAGTAGCTCTATTTTTACATTAATTCCTTTGGAATGAGCATTAATAATTTTTGAAGATAATAATGCCTTTAAAGGATTAAGTTTAATATGAGATAGCAATGATAAGGATATATCTTTTTTCATTATATTATTGCTTTCGGGTAATAGATCTTTATAATAGTAGTTTTTTAGTCCATTTATATCTAGATTTTGGATGAATGTTTCCAAAGTTGAAAGTATATTTAAGTAGTCATGCTTAAAACCTCGTAAATCTTTGTACATATTTTCAAGCATAATTGTATAATCTCTTAATTGAATAAACTCTTTTTCTTTATAAGTATTTATTAATGTTTTAAAAGTATAATATATTAAAGTTACTGCAGATAGCAGTAATAATAATGCTGATAATGTGTATATTGAAATTATAGATGCGTCCCCAATATTTACTTCTCCTTTTAAAAATCCTACCAAAATTGAAAATATAAATGCTGGAATAATAAGAGTAATTATAACTAATCTGCGAAATTTGCTGGGAAATTCCAAGTTAACATCAATTTTATTGAGAATTTTTAATATAATTATTCTCGACAACTTACTGAGAATATAGCTAAATAAAAGAACAGAAAGTCCAGATAAAAAATATAATAAAGTATCGTTAATTAAAGTTAAGTAGTGATATTGAAAAATACACACAAACAAAAAGCCTGTAATGGCGTCACAAACAAAGACAAAGCTTCCTATAAATATTGAAATGACAATAGATGCAACAATCGCTTTATATATTAATAATATATATATAAAACTTCCTATAAATAAAGTGATAGTGGATAGATAATTTAATTTGTATTTACATAAAAAAATTGTAAATATATAAAGTACGAATGTAAATATTATTAGATTTCTTTTGCTTAATTTAGTAAAGAAGGTGAAGTTTATAACTGGAACAAGTATAGTGAGTACAGAAATCAGTGGATATAAAATGTCTATTAATAGTGTAAGCATTTCTTCAACAGCCCTTTCAAGTAGCGTATGGATACATAGCATATTTCACCATTTATCATTTCAACAACCATATTGCTTTTATTTATAGATTTAATTTTCTTTGTATTAATTAAATAAGATCTATGCGTTTTATAGAAGTCAGAAGATAAGTTTTTTTCTATATTTTTTAAAGTTCCATAAAATTCAGATTGTCCTTTATTTGTGTGAATGGATATTTTATGTCCTTTTCCAGCAGTTTCAAAAAATAAAATATCATCAAAATTCCAAAATATAATGTTATTACCTATATCTATAGGAATTTTATTATTAATTTTTGATTTGGAAATATTTAAGTTATTATCTACAGCCTTAAGACAGTCCAAGATTTTTTGCTTTAAAATATTAGAATTCCCCTTAATTATATAATCAAGAGCTTGTACTTTATATTGAAAAGTGAGTAAAGTTAATTCAGCATGAGCTGTTAAAAAAATAATATAGGCATTTGTGTCAGTAGTTCTAATTAAGTGGGCTAATTCAAAACCATTGAGATCGGCATTCAATTCCACATCAAGAAAGTAAATAAAACTTTCCTCAGCATTATCTATATAAGTAATAACGTCTTTAGGATTATCAGTGGAAAGTGCAATTTTAGCATTAAAATTTGATATTTCATCAGAAATAATAGATTCTATTTCTTTTCTTTGAGTAGCGTTATCCTCGCAAATAATAACATTTAACATAATTACTAACCTCCTTAAATAAAAAATTATATATATTTAGAAAAGCATAGTTAATTTTATGTGTTATGAAGTGGGAAACGTGTTCAAATACTAATGTTTTTATAATTTGCATATTTTTTTCCTAATAATTTATAAGCAGCAGGGGTAATTACTATAGATTCTCCTAAAGTAGAGAAAATTATTAAATTTATATACTGATTACTTGCAATAAGGAAGGTTATGATATAAAAGATTATGAGAACTAAAATTGATTTTATTTTTAAGTTTTTTCTTAATTTTTTACTTATTAATGGGCGCTCTTCTGTATCAGCAGGAGAATATAATAAAAGAAGTATAAAGCTAATTGTGAATATAATAGTTTTATACCACAAACTTAAAGTTAGATTTAAGCTTAAATATACATCACCTAAAAATAATATATAATTTATAATAATGCATTGAATGCTTGAGTTTGCATGAACTCCTGAGGCGAAAGATCTAAGAATTGCAAAAATAATAAAAGCAGTAAACGTATACCTTAAAATTCCAAGTAAATATGCAGTTAGAAATAAGATAATAAACTTAAGTAGATTTATCCAAATAATTTGTATACCATAATAAATCTTTTCTAAATCTTCCTCTGAAAAAGAAGTGTTATTTTTTATAAAATTTAAGCAACCTAGACTTAATTTTTTAGAAATACTCATAGACACCCAACACCTTTCTAATACCATATTGTTATTATGTTATTTTTTGTATAAAAATTAAAGAGAAACGGATTAAAACAGAAGTTTTTATGTATTAAAAGCAATTTCTTTAGTGGTACATATTGGAAAAGAGGCTGTATTTATTTTATACTATTATTATGTATTATTTGGAGGTGCATTTTAACATGTATAATATATCAGAATTAATTATTGGTGTTTTAGCATATTTGATTTTATTTATAATTCCAATATTCTCTTATCTAAAATTTAAAAGCAGGGTTAATCCATTAATTTATTTAAAACTTTTAGGAAATTTTAAACAAGGTATACTTATAGGAATTATAATAAGTTCTATTTTTATAATACTACTTTTTTACAAAAATGAAAATAATACATTTATTTTGAATAAATTAGATATAGGGGTATTATGGGTAAATGGTTTGTTAGTAGGCTTTTTTGAAGAGATTCCATTTCGAGGATTTTTATTACAAAGACTTGGTGACAATATGAAATTTTGGAAGGCAAATCTATTGACCACAGTAATGTTTACATTATTTCATATACCTACGTGGCTTATAAACTTTAATGGAGATATTATACAATCAGTTATTAATATTTCTATAGTTAGTCTTGTGCTCGGATACCTTTTTAAAGAATATAACTCACTATGGATACCAATAATATGTCACTCCGTATTTAATTTATGCATATGGATGAAGCTATAGACATTTAACTTTAGACTTATGTGATTTCTAATATAAGTACACACAAAAGTTTAATTAAGATAGAAAATTATTTTATAATATTAAATGAAATTTTTCATTTGTTTAGGTATAGGTATTAATTCAAGATATGACAGAATTTTGAATTATTAATGTAATAAGCAAAATATACAATTGAGATATCTATGACATAATTCCTAAAAGGTTGAATTTGAAGCATAAAATATTAAATGTAAACTATATTTTATTTCTTGGCAAAAAAATTGATAATAAAGTATAGAATCTTGAATTATGTATCCCAAAATGTAAAATTATAATTAAGTAGGATAATTTTACATAAATAAAATTGTCCTAAAATTTATATTTTGTAGAAAGGAAGGTTTTAACAATGAAAAGTAATTTAAAAAACATTGCAATGACGTTAATTATGGTACTTTCTTTAATGGCACCGAGTAGCATAGTGTTTGCTGCAGAAAATGGCAGCAGTGACGATTACCTTCATACTAATGGAAACAAAATTTTAGATTCTAAGGGGAATGAGGTTAGAATGACTGGAATAGCATGGTTTGGATTTGAGACTCCGAATAATTCTTTCCATGGCTTATGGGCTAATACAATGGATGATATTTTAGATAAGGTAGCAGATAATGGCTTTAATACCTTAAGAGTGCCTTTATCAGTACAGCTGGTTAATCAGTGGAGACAGGGAACTTACCCAATGCCAGATTCTATTAATGATTATGTGAATCCAGATTTAAAAGGTAAGAATAGCTTAGAAATACTTGATATGGCAATAGCTAAATGCAAAGAAAAAGGCGTAAAGGTTATGCTTGATATGCATAGAGTTATAAATGGAAGTCAATCAAATACCTGGTATACAAATGATTATAGTGTAAAAGATTATGAAGAATGTTGGAAGTGGCTTACTGATCATTATAAAAATGATGATACTGTAATTGCCATGGATATCTTTAATGAACCTCATGGAAAGGTTTACCAAGGCGAAGTTACTGCAAAATGGGATGATACGACAGATGTAAATAACTGGAAATATGAAGCAGAAAAAGTAGGTAAAGAAATTTTAGATATTAATCCAAACCTTTTAGTAATGGTAGAAGGGGTAGAAACTTATCCAAAGGAAGGTTTTGATTACACTACGAAGGATGTTAATAATTATTATGGAACTTGGTGGGGAGGAAATCTTCGAGGAGTTAAAGACCATCCGGTAACTATAGCAAATCATCCAAATCAAGTCGTATATTCACCTCATGACTATGGCCCAAGTGTTTCAGCGCAGCCATGGTTTCAGTCTGGATTTACTAAAGATAGTTTAATGAAGAACGCGTGGGAACCTAATTGGTTTTATATCCAAAAGGAAAATATAGCACCATTATTAATAGGCGAATGGGGAGGACAAATGGATGGCGGAGATAACCAAAAATGGATGCAGGCGTTAGCTGATACAATTAAAGAAAATAACATGAGCCATACATTCTGGTGCTTAAATCCTAACTCAGGTGATACTGGTGGGATTTTAGGATATGATTTTAAAACTGTTGATACTCAAAAGTTAGCACTTGTGCAACCTACTTTATGGCAGGCTAATGGGAAATTTATAGGACTAGACCATCAAGTAAATTTGGGAAAAACTGGAATACATGTAGGACAATAGTTCTAATTAAAGTTAAAATATGGGATTGAGCAGATGAAATATCTTCTTTTTGTGATAGAATTACAAAAAGAAGATATTTTATTATTAAATAGATAATTAGTATATGATAAGTCAAGTTTGCGAATTGGGTATCTATAAGGATATTTGTTACAATAATATTTTTGAGTTTTAATTTGGCAGAAAAGGAGTAGGTATTACATGAAGATATTAAATAATGAAGATAAAGTAGGAATAGTGGCTTGTTCCAATGGATTGGATGAAAGTAGAAAAGTAACAATGATGGAACTAGAGGATGCATTAAATACTTTAGGGCTTCAAGTTGTTTTTAGCGATAAAATATATAAAAAATATTCGGAGTTTAATGGTACTGGAAAAGAACGAGCTGAGATTTTGATGAGGTTTTTTAAAGACAATAGTATTAAAGCCATATTTGATGTATCAGGTGGAGATTTAGCCAATGGAGTCTTAGAATATTTAGACTTTGAAATTATTAAGGAAAACCCTAAACCTTTCTTTGGATATAGTGATTTATCTGTAATTATAAATTCTCTGTATTCAAAGACAAATATAAAAACTTATCTTTATCAAATAAGGAACCTAGTAGAAGATAACAGGGAAAAACAAATTAAAGAGTTTAAAAGTACATTTATGGATGATGGAAATGAATTATTAACTTTCGATTATGAATGGGTACAGGGTAGGAACATGGAAGGAATTGTTGTGGGAGGAAATCTTCGCTGTTTTGCAAAACTTGCAGGTACAGAATATATGCCGGATTTTCAGGATAAAATTATTTTCTTAGAGAGCTTAGGCGGGGATGTTTCTAAAATGGATACTTATGTAACTCAATATAAACAAATGGGAGTGTTTAAAAAAGTTAAAGGGATAATACTTGGAAGTTTCACAGAAATGGAAAAGAAAAAGTATTTACCTAATATAATAGATATTTTTACAAGAATAGTAGATAATCCAAACATTCCAATCGCTAAAACAAGTGAAATAGGTCATGGTAAAGATTCAAAATGTATTATTATTGGTAAAGAATTAAGTTTATGTAGATAAATAACTTTGTATTCGGACATAAAATCAAAGGGCTTTAGAATTGCAAAAGACTGAGGTAAATAGAAAGGTAAATATAAAATAAGTTAGAAGTAAAGGATAATTTGTTTTATGTAGATTATCCTTTTTTATTTATGTAGTTTATTGAATGAATAAAATTTAAAAAATAAGAGATTCTTATAATAGCATTGGTAAGAAAAACGTACTTTTCTCGTTTTTTATTACTGCTGATACTACTCTATAAATAGGGAATTTTTTAATTTCTCGGACTTTTATTAAAGGGTTATTTATTTTATTGATAGCCATTTCAGGTAAAATTGTTATACCAAAGTCTTGCTCAACATACTTTATAACTGATTCCGTTTCTTCAAGTTCTAATATAATATTTGGTATAAGGTTCATAAGGTTGCAATGTTCCCTAATCTTTGCCCTTATTGGGCAGGGATCTTTATACAAAATTAATCTTTCCTTCATAATGGTGAAAAAGTCAATTTCAGGTGTATTGACTAAAGGATTTTTGTTACTCATAACTACGAAAAAGGGTTCAACAATTAACGGAATAGTAACAAAGTTCGATTTTTCTATTGCATCAGACACAAATACTATATTGAATACATTGTCATCCAAGCTTGCAATAAGTTCACTGTTTGTATCCATTGCTTCAATAAATACATCATGATCCATACTCTTAAATTTATCTACATACTTAGGTAGATAATATGTAATTAAATTTGGTAGTGCACCAATCTTAATTGTATTTTCATCACTAAATCCTTCGACTTTATTTATAGTTTCATTAATCATTGAAATAATCATATTTGAACGTTCATAGAAATATCTGCCAGAAGCAGTTAATTTTATGCCACTTTGAGTTCTTATTAATAATGTACATTTCATGGACTTTTCTAAAATTCCTAATTGTTTTGTAAGTGCAGGCTGCGAAATATATAAATGCTGTGCGGCTTTATTTAAACTACCTTGCTTAACTATTTCTATAAAATATTTCATTTGATCCACACTAATCATTTTTACCTCCTATTATAACTTAAAGTTATATAGATATATTGTATTGATATTATTAAAATTTCTACACATAAAATATAATAAAACTATGTTGTATAGCATTTTAAATTGATTTTATCATATAAATGAATAATTTAAAACAATAATTATAAAGTAGGAGTGATATATAAATGAAAGTTATAGGAATTAATGGAAGTGCAAGAAAGGATGGGAATACATCTATTATTATTAAAGCAATATTTAGAGAATTAAATAAAGATGGTATAGAAACTGAACTTATTGATTTAAGTAATACAAAAATTAATGGATGTATAGGCTGTGGAAATTGCTTTAAAAACAAAAATAATAAATGTGTTTTTAAAAATGATATTGTAAATGAATGTATAGAAAAAATGATTGAAGCTGATGGTATAATTTTAGGTTCACCAGTATATTTTGCAGATGTATCAGCTAATATGAAGGCTTTATTAGAGAGAATTGGTATGGTATCCAGTGCTAATGGAGATCTTTTTAAACACAAAGTAGGCGCTTCAGTGGTAGCTGTTCGTAGAGGTGGGGCAACTCGTGCTTTTGACACTATGAATTATTTCTTGCACTGTACACAAATGTATCTAGTTGGTGGCACTTATTGGAATATGGTATACGGGAAAGAAGTTGGAGAAGTGCTTAATGATATTGAAGGAATGAAAAATATGGAATCTATTGGAAGAAATATGGCTTGGCTTTTAAATAGAATTAACAGATAATTTAAGTATAGGTTGTTGAGTAATTAATTCTTACAAATAGTTATTCAACAACCTATTATTATATAAGTTATTGGTTTCGATTTGAAACTTTGGAAAAAATTAATATGCTATTAGATAATAATTAGTTTATAATACCATTATAAGGATAAAATTAATTTAAAAGTAAATGTTTCAAAATAAAACAAGGGGGTATTTAAAATGCTAAATATGAAAATAAGTAGAATTTTAGGACCAGTATTAGGAAGTATGGCATTTGCATTGATTATAGGAGTAATGGAATTAACACCAGTTTATGCTGATAATACTGCAGCAGAAGCTTCGGTGAATAACTTGACAGCTACAGCTGCCACTACATCAGCCAGTGTTACATACACAGAAAATAAGGACTATTTTGTAAATATAAATAAAAGTGAAGTCCAAAATGGAATTAAAGTGATTGTAGATAAAGCAGTTGCTACTAAGAAAGATATGGAAGTAGTACTTAAGATAGAAAGTGACAATACACTTGCTAAAGTGGACCATTCAAATTCTATTTTTGAAGTAACGTATGGAGAGGATAATAATGGTTTTGGCCATACAATTTCAAGACAGACAAATATAGACGATAAAACCATGACTGTAACTTTAGAAAAATATAATTATAATGGAGAATACAGCTCAAAGGGAGATATGAGAGTTGATATAGCACTTGCTAATTATAAAGTTAATATAGGAATGGATATTCCTATGGATTTCACAGAATCTTTTAATAATATATTAGATAAAGACATATCAGGAAAGATACCAGGAATAAACTATAATCTTAATAAATTAGAAACTGATGTGCTAGGTACAAGAATTGGCTATACCAGACCTGAAGATGATGGAAATAAAGGCAAAGATGAAAATGCTTTGGGGAACTCAGCAATGATATTAAAAACTGGTGACAGGATGTATAGAATGAATAGAAAAGGTGGATATTCTAAAAAAGATGGAGTAGGTACAGGAAATTATGAGATAGGTTCGTTAACATATGATAAAGTTAAAAATGAAAAAACTGTGAGCTTAATACCTTTAATTTGTAATCTTACTTCAGATGAAATGGATAAATTATATGAAGATAAAGATGAAAATAATGTTACTAAAGACCTTGTTAATAATATAAGTTATGAGAAAGAGTTTAATTTTACGGATGGAACAAAGGGAGATATATATAATATAGAAAGAAAGGACAATACAATTAAAGTGTACTGTGCTGGACAATCTGAAGAAGAAAGTTTATTAATGGCATGTAATATAAGTATACATTATGAAAATGCAGATGGAAAAGTTGATGGCATATATTATGACAATAGAAATGTAAGTTTTTATAAAGATGCAAACAAAGCTTTGGGATATATCTTGGAATTTGATAATGTTGAAAAAGATAAGCCAGTAGCTATAAATATTGATAAAACAATAAAGCAGGCAGATAAGTTTAAATTGGAAGATGAAATAAGCTTATTAAATTAATAGTTTTATTATAAAAGCATATTTTTAAATTTACTATGTAGACGAAAAAATACTGTATTGTAAAAGTGAGGAGATTTTATGTTAAATAAAAAGATAAATATATTATTAAGTTCTATACTTGGAGTAGCTTTAAATTTTGGAATGCTGGAAATGCCTGCTTTTGCTAATAGTGGCGGTATGCAAGCAGTTTCATCTTATACTACAAGCGATAAGTCTTTAGAAAGTAAAAAGTACATTGTTAGTAAAGATAACGATATAGAACAAAATGGTTTAAAAATATCAATTGACAGCATAGTAGCAACAAAGCATAAATTACAAGTTGTAGTTAAAGTTCAAGGGCAAAAAGCCTTTGGGGAATCACATGGAAATAATGTAATAACATTATTAACCTATGGTGACAATAAAGAGAAAAGTTCTGGTGCATCATATGAGAATATTGATGAAAACACATTGCAAGTTACCCTTGAAAAGGAAGCGGATAAGGAAGAAATACCTGAGAAGGGAAATTTAAGAGTAGATATTGTGATTCCTGAGTATAAAATTAATGTGGGTATAGATGCCAATGTAGATTTTACAGAATCATTTAATGATACAATGGAAAAAGATGTTTCAATTAAGGTGCCAGAATCTAATTTTACAGTAAGCAAATTAGAATCTAATATTTTGGGTACAGAAATTACTTATGATAAGCAAGCAAAAGGCGATTCAATTGAAGATTATGACATTTTATCTGATCAATTGATATTAAAAGCTGGAGATAGGATGTATAGAACAATGAATGAACAAACTTATACTTCAAATGACGGGGATAATTCTGTGGTTAAGGGTGTTTATGAAGCAGAAGCAGCTACCTTTGATAAAGTAAAAGATCAAAATGCTATAAGTGTAATACCTATAAGTTGCAATATTAGTGAGGATGAGAGAGAGAAAATTAGTGAGGAGAATTATAAAAATTTAGATGAGAAAAAAGCTGAAGCCAGCAAGGAAACAAGTGATAATATAAGCTATGATAGAAACTTTGATTTTTCTGATGGAACAAAAGGAGAAATATACAAGGTTGAAAGAAATGATAATAGTGTAAAAATATATTGTAAGGGAGCTACAGAAAAAGAAAGTCTTCTAATGGCGAGTACTATGAATTTATATCCTACAATTGAAGATATAAAAGCAAAGCATTATAGCTTCTACAAAAACGAAAGAAATATGTCTTTTTATAAGGATACAAATGATTCTCTTGGATATATTGTAGAATTTGATAATTTAGTTAAGGATGAGAAAATGGAGTTGTTTTTTGAGTCTATGATAAAGGAAATCGATAAATTTCAAATAGGAAATGAAGTTAATCTATTTAAATAAAAAAATAATTATTAATATGTTTGTACAATAAATATGCATGTGATATAATAAAAAACAGTTCATACAAAAGACTCGTATATTCCCGAGATTATGGCTCAGGAAGTCTCTACCTGCTATCCGTAAATTAGCAGACTACGAGGTAGTGTTTTGGTTTTAAATATTTATTGTATATTTATATCTAAAAATACGACACCTCATTTTTTTGAGGTGTTTTTTTATTCAAGTAATATACCAATATTTTACGTTGTCTATGTATGAGTAGATTTTTCACAGAGGAGATAGCCAAAAACATGGAATTAAGAAAAGAAAAACTAATTGATTCCGTCCAGATTTTATGAGGCAATTGCCAGAGGGAGTAAAAATAATACTCCCTTTAGGAACTTCAAAATGAACAATTGTAGTGTTAATACTAAGTTTTATATTTAAAGACAAAAAAAGATGGAGTTGATAATTAATGGAAAGTTTACGTAAGCGTATATTAGAAGAAGGGCATGCATTATCTGAAAATGTATTAAAAGTTGATTCATTTTTAAATCATCAAGTTGATCCAGCATTGATGTTTGAAATGGGTACATATTTCAAAAACTATTTTGAAAATCATAAAGTTACTAAGATATTTACAATAGAAAGCTCAGGTATAGCACCAGCAGTAATGACTGCGATGCAAATGAATTTACCTATGGTTACTCTAAAAAAGCAAAATTCGAAAATATTAAATGGTGATGTTTATCAAACAACGGTACATTCTTTCACTAAAGATCTAAATTATGAGTTGACATTATCTAAAAAATATATAAGAAAAGAAGATAAAATATTGATAATAGACGATTTCTTGGCTAATGGAGAAGCCGCCCTTGGAGCAGCTAGGCTAGTAGAAGAAGCAGGAGCAAAAGTTGCTGGAATAGGAATTGTAATAGAAAAGTCATTCCAAAAAGGTCCACAAATGCTAAAAGACAAAGGTTACGATGTTTACTCTCTAGCAAGAATAGCAAAATTATCAAAAGGATCTATAGAATTTGTATAGATATTTATACTAGAATTATGCCATAACTCACCGAAAGGACAGGTACTCTATTATTTCGGTTACTGAGAGAATTGGCCTAAGGATTTCTAACAGCAGAAGTTGCACCATTTCTGCATGCTCCAAGATAAACTTGGACAAGCAAAAAATGCAACAACTTCTGCTGAAGAAATGCCTACAACCAATTCTCTAATGTAACACTGCATAAAAGAGTACCTGTCCTTTCTGTTATGGCATATATTCCAAAGTATAAATATGATTTATAAATTCTAAATCTATATGGGTATACAATTTGTAGATTTACTGACACATAGGATAATAATCTATACTTGTTAAACTTTTTTGTACATCTATACCAGAAATCACATACATATTTGTGCAATAGGCATTTGAAATTGAGCTGATGAAAGTTGTTAGTGAATGGTTGTTTCATTTACTGCTTGTCATCAACTTGTTTGAGGAGCATGCAGAAATGGGGACAACCTTTCACTTAGAACTTTCCAGTGAAAATTTCATAAGTCCTGTGGAACAAAAATGTATGTTTTTTTGGTTAGCCGCTACATAAGTTTAAGTTTCAAGTTTGGGTTAACCGACTGCAAATTGGCTGTTGTATAATTCTGTGTAGAAGCCATTTTGTAATAGAAGGTTATTGTGATTACCCTGTTTTATAATTTGTCCGTCTTTAGGAATAAGATTGCATCAGCCTGTTTTGTTGTAGATAATAGATGGGCTATTATAAAGCTTGTGCGGCCAATCATCAGTTTATTGAAAGCTTTTGGATATTTATTTCAGTACGTGTATCTATGCTGCTTATAGTTTCATCTAATATAATCATTGGAGGGTTTACTCATAAGTGCAAAGAAATTTTTAGAATTTTTCTGTTAGATAATTTTAGAGATATGTAATGCTTATATATTTATTTGGAAGTTACTTCATTAATGGTGTAAAAATGGGAGGAATCTTGAGGAAATAAGAGGAAAGGAAAAGAAATTTAACCAGAGGGTATGCCATTGAATTGCCATAAACAGAAATTATAGGATAAAATTATAAAGTGAAATTTTATTTTTAGGGGGATAAATAATAATGAAAAAATTTAAAAAACTCTTTTCAATGATGTTAGTTGTAATGATGGCTAGTATCATGCTTATTTCATGTGGAACTAAGGCTACACCAGAAGAAAGTGGTAAAATCTACTTAAATGCTTTGTTAAAGGAAGATAAAACAGGCATAGACAAAATAGGGATGAAGGATGATGACTTTGCTAAGTTAAAGAAAGATGAAGAAGACGACATAATGAGTCTCTTTGCATCTTCAGGACTTGGAAGTAGTGTAGCAACAGATGATGTTAAGAATGCTTTTAAAGACAACATTTTTAAAGGTATGGCTAAAGCAGATTTTGAAGTAACTCCAGATTCAGCAGATAAAACAACAGCAAAGGTTAATGTAAAAATAAAAGTGTTTGACATGGATAAGATTACTAAGGATGCTCAAAGTAAACTTACAGAAGAATATCTTGCTAATCCATCAATGTCTCAAAAAGACTTATTACAAGAATCTTTCAAAATTGTTGGACAAGCATTAGCAGATGGTACATTTAAAGATGATACAAAAACTGTATCAATAACTTTAAATAAAAAAGATAATGTTTGGCAACCAGACGATAATTCTAAAACAGTTGTTTTAAACGCTATGGTTGGAAAATAGTAAATATATAAGGATAGAGCCTTAAAATGATTTAATGAGAATCATTTTAAGGTTCTATTTATATGGATATATAACTTAAACTTATGTGGTAACCAACCGAAATTATATACATGTTTGTTCCATCGAACTTATGAAATTTTCGCTTGAAGGTTCTAAATGTGATGATAAAAATATTTATTAATGAAAACAATAAACAATAAGTTGGAATGCATAAAATAAAATGTTAATATTAATTAGAAAAGTAATAATTTGATGAAAAGGGGAAGGCACAGATGAAAAAGGTAGATGCAGTAATTTTCGATATGGATGGAGTATTAATAGATTCAGAAAGATTATCTTTTAAGTGTTTCCAGGAGGTTTTACAAGATTATAACTATGAAATGGATGAAAAAATTTATCTTAAATTCATAGGGAGAAACATTGATGGTATAAGGGAAGTATTAAAGAAAGAGTATGGAGAAGATTTCCCATTCGAAGAGATATATAAGAAAAAATCTAAAATGGCGTTAGAGTTTACTAATAAAAATGGAGTGAAAGTTAAACCAGATGTACATGAATTAATAGACTATTTAAATAATAAAAAGTATAAAATAGCAGTAGCTACTTCTACAAGAAGGGAGAGAGCCCTTGAATTATTAGGAGAGGCAGGAGTAAAGGATAAAGTAAACTATGTAGTATGTGGAGATCAAGTAGAACATTCTAAGCCAAATCCAGAAATCTTTTTAAAAGCAGCAAAAGGGTTAGAGGTAAAACCCGAAAATTGCATGGTTATAGAAGATTCAGATGCAGGAATAACAGCAGCTCATGCAGCTAAGATGGTCGGGATACATGTTCCTGATATGAAAGAATTAGAAGATGAGACAAAGAAATTAGCATTTAAGATATGCAAAAATCTAATTGATGTTAAAGAATTTTTAGAAGAACATAACTAGGAATGAGAAAGGAAGTCATGATGTATGGATGAGCAAAAGGCAATAATTTCTTATTGGGGAGTTAATTTAGAAGGTGAAGTAATAAATAAGGAAAGTGATACTTTAGCTGTAATCCTACCAGGAATAGGATATACAGTAGACAGGCCGCTTCTGGATTATTCAAAAAAATTAGCTTTAGAATTAGGCTATGATGTACTTCAAATTGAATATGGCTTTCAAGTAGCACGAAAAATTTTAAATCGTGAAAATGAATTTAAATATGTAAAAGAGGAGTCAATAGAAATATTTAAGAATGCTTTGAAAAATGACTATAAAAAGATTGTTTTTATATCTAAAAGTATAGGAACTATAGTTCATACCATACTCTGCAACGAAGCTAAAGGTTGTGAAATTAAAAATATTTATTTAACTCCTGTTAATGAAACATTAAAGGTTGGAATTAAAGATAATTCTCTAGTTGTAAGCGGAACTAGTGATCCTTTGATTAATGAAGAAACTATTGAAATTATAAGAAAAATTAAAGGTGTAAATTTAATGGAGATAAAAAATGGTGATCATTCATTAAATATAAAAGGCAGTGTACTTGAGAGTATCGAAGTTCTCAGTAAAATTATTATAGCTGAAAAAGATTATTTGGAGAGGACTACTTGTCCGCAAATTTATATACAATCTTCAAATAATAAGAGTAGTATGCGATGAAGTTTTGATGAATCAGCATTATCTAAAATATAAATAGATATTCTTTAAGTTAATAAAATAGCTATTTATATAATAAAGCTAAGGCTTAATAAACAGAAAGAAGAAGGTTAGTATTAATAGTTTCGGAAATGAAGATTATTTGTTAATTATCATTCTAAAACTATTAATACTAACCTTTAATTTTTTTATATTTATAATTATTGATATATCATTTTAGGTTGAATAAGTTCAGGTTTATATCCATTATCAATAAGTGCTTTAATAATAGCTTCTTTATGGTGATGGCCAAAAGTTTCCATAGTGATATCAAGCTCAACTGCATTATTACGATTAATGCTGACAAATTGATTATGATCAAGTTTAATTATATTACCTTGAGCTTCAGCGATTACCTTAGATACATTTGTTAATTCTCCTGGTTTGTCTGGAAGTAAAACAGAAATTGTACAAATTCGCTCTCTTTCAATCAAGCCATGTTGAACTAAAGATGCAAAAGTTATCATGTCCATATTACCACCACTTATGATAGATACAACTTTTTTGTCTTTTACAGTTAAGTGCTTAAGAGCAGCAACAGTTAATAAACCCGAATTTTCTGCAAGCATCTTATGATTTTCAAGCATATCTAAAAAAGCTCCAATTAATTCATGATCTTCTATAGTTATAATTTCATCAAGATTTTCTTTTATATATGGGAAAATTTTAGATCCAGGAGTTTTAACAGCAGTACCATCAGCTATTGTATTAACAGTAGGAAGTGTAACAACTTCACCTTTTTCTAAAGAAGCCTGCATGCAGTTAGCGCCAGCTGGCTCTACACCTATAACTTTAACCTTTGGATTTAGAAGTTTAGCTAAAGTGGAAACTCCGGTTGCAAGACCTCCGCCTCCTATTGGAACTAAAATAATATCTACGGTTGGAAGTTCTTTTATGATTTCCATAGCAATAGAACCTTGACCAGTTGCTACATCAAGATCATCAAATGGATGAATAAAAGTATAACCTTTTTCTTCAGCAAGCTTTAATGCATAATTGCAGGCTTCATCGTAAACTTCACCATACAAAATAACTTTAGCTCCATAAGCTTTAGTACGATTAACTTTCATAAGTGGAGTAGAAGTAGGCATTACTATTATTGCCTTTGTATTATATGCTTTGGCAGCATATGCAACGCCTTGAGCATGATTGCCAGCAGAAGCTGTTATAAGTCCCTTATTTCTATCTTCCTCACTAAGAGTACTAATTTTATAATAAGCTCCTCTAATTTTATAAGCTCCAGTTTTTTGCATATTTTCTGGCTTCAAATAAATTTTATTTCCAGTAATGCTAGAATAATAATCGCTATACACTAATTTTGTTTTCAAAATCACTTTTTGAACAATTTCATATGCTTCTTCGAATTTTTCTAATGTCATCATTTTATATATCCCCTTTATTATGTATAAATTGCTTTTTGCATTAATAGTTTTATGATAGCATGTTAGTATTTTATGTCAAGTAAGAGTTGTTGGTTCTAGATATTTGTAATAATAGCGAGTCTTCAATAAGACTCGCTATTATCAATATTAATCCTTTTTGTAAGTTTTCTTTTTATGTTTTGTTTTTCCGTTATTTGCTTTCTTTTCTTTTTCTTGTTGACTTGAACAAGAAGGATCATGTTTTTCACTCATAATATTTTCCTCCTAAAATAAAAAAGTTAATAGGTTTAATTACACTATTATTGTCTTCAATATATAAATTATAATGCTATGAAATTAATAAAAATAGATAAGCATTCTTGACTAAATATTTAAGCTAAGTCAAGAATGCTTGCCCATGTATTAATGTCCTTTATGCTTTTTTAATTTTTTCTCTTTCTTCAAATCGAATTTTTTTTGTTCCTCTTGTTCTTTTTGTTCTTTAAAATTTTTATTACGCTTAAGTTTGAATTGTTCGCGCTGTATTTTAATAGCTATTTGAGCTTTAGTACATATTCCTTTATCAGTAGTTTCTCTTCTTATATTTCTTTGCATTCGTTTAGGATTTTGTCTTTTTCCCGTAAGTTTATTTTCAGCAGCATCTAATGGTGTGCTAAAGTTTAAAGAATAGAACTTTTTAAGTATTAGGTCATATACTTCTTCATCTTTTGGCTCAGAGCCAAAGGTAACTTTGCTTACTTTGTACTCATTATTTTGAGTAAGCTCAAAGACACTAATCCAAAATGATTCAATAAAAAGAATAGTTAATTTGATTTTAGATATCATAGTTAATCCTCCTGTATGTGTGCAATTCACAGAGAATGGACAACACCAGGAGGGCAGGTTACTGCTATATAAATTTAAAATATTCATATGGGTTCTGACTACCAACAGAAACTGTGTTTTTATCTCTTAAGCATCATTATAACAAAGAAATAATATTAGTGAAAATAATATTTGAGTTTTTAGATATCTAGTAATCTTGCTATGTTTCCTCCTAAAAGTGCATTACAGATAGAAGAATCATTGCATACTTTTCTTATTGCATCCAGTGATAATTGCAAATCACCATAGGGCATGTCTACACCAAAAATGCATTTATGTGGAAGCTCGTTTATAGCTATTTTTAAAACAAGGGTAGAAAAATAAGCTGATGTATCAAGATATAAATTTGGAATTTCTCTGGATAATTCTATTGCTGTTAACCAATTAGTACCACCCATATGCCCCATTATAACTGGAATAGAAGGGAATAACTTAGCTAATTCAGCAATTTCTTTAATATCTTGCAAATTTAAAGGATTAAAAGCATGTATCCATATGGGCAGTTTTTTAAATTCCATGGAAGCTTCAAAAACAGTTTTAAGTATCTTTACTTGTCCACTAGATAGTGTAAATTCTCCGAGTCCAGCAAGGTTATTTTTTATTATGTGTTCCTCGATATAGGCGCTTGTATCATTTTTATTTAGTCCTGTAGGTATTTTGCCAAAGCCGATATACCTTGATGGATATTTTTCTATTGCTTTCTTGAGTTCAGTAATAGCCTCATCATTTTTGATTAATAATGCATTTGCGTTACCATTTACTATTTCATTTAATGATCTCATTTCTTTTTTTAAATCAGTTAGATTGTCTGTTTTTTCAGGATGTATTCTCGTTGAAAAGAGAATAGTTTTATCAACTCCGGCTTTATTCATTATTTCAATATGTTTTTCCACAGGAAGAATGACGTGAGAATGTCCATCAATAATCATATATATCAATCCTTTTTAATAATATTTTTAATAAGGCCTTATGGGACAATTATATATGAAGCGGAAAAAAATAAAAGTATGCACTTTTTTGTGCTATACTATCCTTAAGGAGAGTGGAAAAATTGGAAAGACTTTGCTATGTTAGTAATAAAGAGCCCTTTGAATATACTTTATCAATTATAAGTGGAAAATGGAATTTAAAAATCATTTATTTACTTGCATGCCGTGGTACGCTTAGGTATGGGGAATTAAAGAAGAATATTGAAGGAATTACCCATAAGATGTTAAGTTCACAATTGAAAGCACTAGAAAATGAAAACATAGTATATCGAGAAGAATATCCTCAGATTCCACCCAAAGTTGAGTATTCCCTTACGATAAAAGGACAAAGCCTCATTAAACTCGTTAAGGATATGTGTGATTGGGGAAAAGAAAATATTTAACCTATAGACAATTTTATTTCAGAACCATTTATAAACTGGATAAGTTAGGAAACATATAGTTATAATTTAATTATAAGAATAGCTTAAGCGTTAACTTAGCGCAGGAGGAGATTATGAATAGTAAAATAATTTATCCAAGAACAGGTGACAAACAGACAATATATTTGAAATCAGTTATTACAGATCCGAATATTATAGTTGGCGATTATACCATGTATAATGACTTTGTAAATGATCCGACAAAGTTTCAAAATAATAATGTATTATATCATTATCCTGTAAATGATGAAAAATTAATCATTGGTAAGTATTGTTCTATTGCTTGCAAAACAAAATTTATGTTTACATCTGGGAATCATAAGATATCATCGCTCTCAACTTATCCATTTCCAATATTTTATGAGGAATGGGGATTAAATAGTGATGATATAACAGGTGCCTGGGATAATAAAGGTGATATCGTAATAGGAAATGATGTTTGGATTGGTTATGAAGCAGTAATCATGGAAGGGGTTCATATAGGAGATGGTGCAATAATAGGGACAAGAGCAGTTGTAACAAAAGATGTCCCAAGCTATACAATTGTAGGAGGAATACCTGCAAAAGAAATTAAAAAGCGTTTTTCAGAAGATGTAATAGCAAAACTAAAAAAAATGCAGTGGTGGAATTGGAAAGAGGAAAAGGTTCAAAAGAATTTGCACAGCATTATGAGTGGCAATATTAATTGTATAATCTAAAAAAAGTAGTTAAAAGAGGCTATTTTCCTAGTGATGAAAAAGAATTTAGCAGTGAATCGGTTCAAAAATTGTATAAGGTTGGACACGATTTATAGAAAACAATATTGGAAATCATTCGTATACTGATTTTAGTTTATCTTTTTCAATACCCAATACTTAAATAATGACTACAAAATTAATATAAAAAGAACAAAATGAAATAGTCGAGTTATTGTAAGCTAAATTGTAACATAGAGAATAAGGGAACTTTAAATAGAGTTCCCTTAAAAATGATATATTTAGTTATTAAAACTTAATATAATAAGATACAAAATTTACATTTACATTATTACTACCAACTATAGTTGGAACTAATACATTAACAGGACCGTTATTAGAACTTTCAATTGGAGTTGGCTCAGGCTCTGGTGAAGATGCTTCAGAAAGATCAGAGTCGTTTTTAAAAAAATCAATAAAATAAGATACATAATTTATATTTACATCGTTACTATAAATTGTGGTTGGAACTAATACATTAACAACACCATTATTTTTAGTTTCTGCTGGAACTTGTTCGGGTACTGACTGTATATTATTTTCAGCCTTTGCATTAGAGGTCATTTCAGCTTTTTTTATAGAAGGGTTATTTTCTTCAAAATTTTTTTCTATAGATTCACGTATTTCCTTTTCAAACTGCTCAAAATTTTCATTATTCAAAATCCCCATAGACAACCCTCCTTGCAGTACGTTTAATATTAATATATTCATGGTATACATAATGTGTTACATGTATTGTGAAGATTTTTTCTTTGCTACTTCATGTATTGAATAACTTTTTTGCATGTGTAGTATTTTTGAGAGCAATTTGTAGAGTTGGCATAGTAAATTATAGAAGTGTTCTTTGAAAATTGAATAATGTGATGTTTATAAAATGTGTTAAAATTGAATTATAGTGGTAAGGCTTTATAGATAAATAAAAAATGAGGTAAGTAAAGCTGAAAAATTTAAAATTAGTTAGAATAATGGCGAGTTCATTGGCAGTAACTCCAGTATTGGCATTAAATCCAATAGTAGCAAATGCAGAGTGGAAACAAGATTCTAGTGGTTGGTGGAATACAGAAGGTAGTTCATAGTCAGTTGGATGGAAAGAGATTGATGGCAAAATTGAATTTGCAATTTTAAATGTACAATTCTACTATTATGCATTAATAGTTCAGTCTATCAAAGCTTGATAATTATAAAGTTCTAATTAATAGTTTTGTTTGTCTTAGTTAGTCTAGTCATATTCATCAATTAATTCAAGAATTTTATCTGTATATTTAAGTAATTTTTCTCCGTTAGATGTAATTATAGTACCCTTATTGTTTCTAACGAATAAAGTAGTGTTCAATTTATTTTCAAGCAATTTAATCCGCATAGTTATATTTGATTGTGCATAACCAAGTTTTAAAGCGGCTTTTGATATAGATTTTTCATAGGCAACTGTTTGAAATATTATTAAATCATTAATTTCCATAGCGTAGAAACCTTTCATATTCATTAAAACTAATTTATCTTTGCTATTACTATTAGTGATATTAAAGATTATTTATAAGTATTATACAATTTTTATATGAGGAGTTAAACTGTAAGAGTAAAAAACTAATAGAGGAATTGAGTAATAATTTTACATGTAAAATAAAAAAGAAGTGAAAGGGAGGCTAAAGGAAATGATAGCAATGCAGTATAAGATTATATTACCAAGTGATTATGATATGAAAATAATAAAGGATAGAGTGAAAAATAACGGATGTAAAACAGATGGACTTGAGGATTTGAAGTTTAAATTATATCTAATAACAGAAAAAGGAAGGAATAAAAGTTTACAAAATAGTTATTGTCCTCTATATATTTGGATGGATAGTAATGGATTAAATAAGTTCTTGTTTGATGGTTTTTATGATAATATAATAACTTCCTTTGGATGGCAGAAAGTAAATGTAGGGATACCGTTAATTGATACAACAATAGAACGACCTAAAGATAGTAAGTATTTATTTGAAATAACAAGAGAAATACAGCCACAAGAAAGTCTTAATAATTTAAAAAATAAAATAGAACAAGATATCCCTAAAATTAAGGAAACAGAATATATAGTTATTTATAATCCAGACAAGTGGAAATATAATGTATTTTACTTTATAGATGATTTAAGTAAGGTAAAATCAGAAGAGGGGATAATTTATGATATACTTCATATATCAACATAATATTATGCATAAAGTGGATATAACACCCTAGTAGATCATTCTTTTAATTAGCTTTTAAAGTATATAAGAATACAAATGGCCCTGGTCTTTTAATACTTAAGATTAATGGATATATATTGAATATTTACAATAAGAGTAATATATTGGTAACATTATATTTAATAAGGAGGTGCTTGCGTGAAAACACATTTAGTAGTTAACTTCAGTAAAGTGTTATTGAGCATTACATTAATTATGTTAGGACTATCAACAATAGGGTTACCTTTTAAATTTGATATCAATACTTGTATTGGTCTCATACTGGCTTCAATATATTTCTTAATAGTTTACGATTTGCGTAAAATTGTATATAGTACTAATTCAGTACCATTTTGCTTAGATAATGTTAAAAGATTTAAGAGAATTGGATGTTATATATTTTTAATGGCAGTAATCGATGGAATTGTAAATTGGAAAAAGGAAAGCAATTTTGAGTTTATTGCTATACAATCTGGATCGCTTAAAGGAAGCTTTATCATGTATATTATACTTACATGTATAGCGTTAGTTTTATCAGAAATATTTAAGCAGGCAGTTGAGTTAAAAAATGAAAAAGACATTACAGTTTAAAGGAGAATAGAATGGAGATTATTAGTGAAATTAATGGTATTAATTTTGGAATTTCAAAAGAATTTAAAAGTGAATATCTTATGCCAATAATACAAAATCTACAGTTCAAAGCAGAGAATGAATGGGATGATTACAATGAAGTTTATCATTGTTGTAAATTAATTGAAGATGTTAAAAACAATAAAAATATGAATATGGACTTTCACATTATGAGGAAAGATGAAAAATTTTTAGGCATTGCTCTTGTTAGCAGTGGGATAATTGATTATAAGATGTTTTTTAAAGAACCTATATATATAGATGAAGATAATAAAGATATTTTGATATTCAACTATTTTCATATAGCTAAAGAAGGCAGAGGAAATGGAGAGTTGTGGTTGAAGAAAATAATACAATATTATAAAGCTAAACATTATAAAGCAATTTATTTAAAATCAACACATCCAAAGGTATTTTCTATGTATAATCGCTTGGGAATAAAAATAGGAGAATATTCAACTTCTAGTGATAATAAGTTATTTGAACGAAAAGGGAAGATATTTAAGATTATGCTTTAAAATACATCCTTATAAAAAGGAGACAAGTCTATGAACATTGATAAATTTAAATATTTCTTTTTAGATGCAGTAAGGGACTTAAAACGAAATATTACACTAACAGCTTTTTCGGTAATTAATGTAGGTGTAACTTTTTTTATTGTTGGATTATTTTTAATATATTTGTTGTCATTTGATAAAAATTCTCCAACAATTTTTATAAACAATAAAGAAATGATTGTAGTTTTTAGATGGCTTAAAATTGCAGTTTTTTTTATACTGCCATTTCTTTCGCTATTTTTAATTGTAAATGCCTTTAAAATGGCCACATTTCAAAGGATGAATGAAATAAATATAATGAAGTTTGTTGGAGCTACTAACTGGTTTATCCGCTGGCCATTTATTATTGAAGGCGCTATTATAGGAATTGGAGGAGCTTTGATAGGAAATTTATCACTATTCTCTGTATATAGCTTCGTTTACTATAAAATAATGGAGCTTTCACCAGAAATAACTCTTGTACAGCCTATAATCATAATAAATTTAATATTTTTGCCTTTTACAATAGCTGGTATATTTATAGGACCTATTGGAAGTATAATTGCTTTAAGGAAAATTCTTAAATGTGTAGTTTGAGAAATAAGATAAAATATATATGAGAATTTTTAAATTGTAAAAAGAACTGCTAAAATTCTAAGCAGTTCTTTCTTTATAATCTCTATATTATTTTAGTTGTCCAATCTTCGCAGTTCCAAGTCTCTGTAATTATATCTCTATAAAATTCAGGTTCATGGGAAACTAAAAGAATTGTTCCTTTATATTCTTGTAAAGATCTCTTAAGTTCATCCTTTGCATCAACATCTAAGTGATTAGTAGGTTCGTCTAAGATTAAGATGTTTGTTTCATTGTTTAAAATTTTACAAAGTCTAACCTTTGCAGCTTCTCCACCTGATAAAACTCTTATTTGAGATTCAAGTTGTTTTGTTGTAAGTCCGCATTTAGCTAAAGCAGCTCTTATTTGATATTGAGTGTAACCAGGGAATTCCTGCCATACTTCTTCGATACAGGTGTTACTGTTATCGCCTCTATCTTCCTGTTCAAAATAACCTATGTATTGATAATCTCCAAGATGGACTTCTCCGCTTAAAGGTTTTATTTTTCCAAGTAAGCTCTTAAGTAATGTTGATTTACCAAGACCATTAGCTCCTACTAAAGCTATTTTTTGCCCTCTTTCCATATATAAGTTAAGTGGTTTTGTAAGAGGAGAGTCATAGCCTATAACTAAGTCCTTAGTTTCAAAGATTACCTTGCCTGAAGCTCTGGCTGTTTTGAAGTTAAATTCTGGCTTTGGCTTTTCCTTTGAAAGTTCAATTACGTCCATTTTATCTAGTTTCTTTTGTCTTGATTTAGCCATGTTAGCAGTAGCAACGTTAGCCTTATTTCTAGCAACGAAATCCTCAAGTCTTGCAATTTCTTTTTGTTGCTTTTCATAAGCAGCTTCTAATTTTTCTTTGTTTATTGCATATATCCTTTGGAATTCATCATAATCTCCAACATATCGTGTAAGCTTTCTTTCATCTACATGATATATTAAATTAACTACTGAATTTAAAAATGGAATATCGTGTGAAATTAATATAAATGTATTTTCATAAGCTTGAAGATATCTCTTAAGCCATTCTACATGCTCTTCATCTAAATAGTTAGTAGGCTCATCTAAAAGCAGAATATCAGGGGATTGAAGCAGCAGTTTTCCTAAAAGAATTTTAGTTCTTTGTCCACCTGACAAGTCATCAACATCTCTATCTAAGCCTAAATCTAAAAGTCCAAGACCTTTTGCAACTTCTTCAACCTTTGGATCAATTACATAAAAACCATTGTGATCAAGCATATCTTGAATTGTAGCTGTTCTCTCAAGCATTTTATTTAATTCATCTTCAGTACAGTCGCCCATTTTTTCATATAAGGAATTCATTTCAGTTTCTAAATCAAATAGATATTTAAAAGCATCCTTTAATGCATCTCTAATACTTTGTCCTTTAGTTAGTGCAGCGTGCTGATCCATGTAACCAACTCTTACATTATTTGACCAGATTACATTACCCTCATCAGGCATAAGCTTTCCGGTTACTATATTCATAAATGTTGATTTACCTTCACCATTAGCACCAATAAGACCAACATGTTCTCCCTTTAATAATCTAAATGAAACATCTTCAAAGATAGCTCTATCCCCAAAACCGTGATTCATATTTTTAACTGTAAGTATGCTCATCAATTACCTCCTAAATTACAATAATTATATAAATTTGATAAAAAATATTACATGATTTTATTCATAATTACCATTGATAAATTATCAATATCCATAATAGTTTAAATGATATAAATATAATATGTCAAAGTAATTTTAAAAAAACTTTATTTTTAAAATGGATTTTACAGTTTATAAATTTGAAAGTAGTATTTAATTAGGTTAATGAAAATTAATTTATCAATGGAGATAAAATGAATTAATTGGATTTATTAAAAGAAATCAAACTTTTATTAATAATATTCCTGTTTTGGGGCAAACTTATAGCATAAATAAAATTATTTTATAACAAGGAGGAATTATACGTGGTTGATTTTACTAAAGAAATAAAGGAAAGAGCCGAGAAGATGGGCTATGAAATGAAAGGAATAGCACAAGATATGGGAAGTGAAATGCGCAGCATGGGGGAGTTAGTGAAGGAAAAGGCTGAAAAATTAGGCGATGAAATAAGAAAAAAAATATTGAGATAATAATATAATGAAGAAATAAAAAAGATAGTAAATTTGGTCAATCCATTTTTGCTATCTTTTTTGTGGTTATGCTTCATTTAATATGAGGTTAATGCTATTTTAAAATTGTATTTTACAATATGGAATCCTATATAGATCTCATTATTATACGTTAGACTTATATATATAGTAAATATTCAGGTTTGTTAAACTTTGTGTGTAGCTATACCAGAAATTACATACATATTTGTGCAATAGGCATTTGAAATTAAGCTGCTCTAAAGTTGTTAGTGAAAGGTTGTTCCATTTATTGCTTGTCCTCAAATTGTTTGAGGAACACGCAGAAATGGACACAACCTTTCATTTGGAACTTTTTAGCGAAAATTTCATAAGTCCTATGGAATAAATATGTATGTGATTTCGGTTGGTCACCACATAAGTTTAATTTCAAAGCTGAATTATTTATAGTTGCAAGAAGTAACATAAAAAAATAGAAATCATATTATATAGTGGACATGATTATAAGGTTAATAAACTACCTCTATCTATTAATTTTCCTTTTCTCAGTGCAACAGGAGAGACATCATATTTGCAAAGAAATTTTTTTATCGAATCTCCCCATTTGTAACTATCTAAATCACCAAAGAAAGCCATTTGATTGCTAGAGATCATGCCGCCAACCCCGCCTATAAAACCATAGTTTAATGAGGGTAGTAATATATCTCCAAAAGGAAGCAAAAGAATATCAAAATTATAGTTTTTTAAAGATTTATAAAGTCCGTTATCATTTGTTATTAATGCATTTTCTCTTACTGGAAGGATAGAGCATTTTGTATATCCTTGAGAGACATTTATATGTATCTTTGAAGTTTGCGAACTTAAAAGAGTTTCATCGCTATATTTTAGATTATGAATAAAATGATTCTTTAAGATTAAAGAATTTAAAATAATATCACCCGGATATTTGTTAGTCAGTGATTTTTTTGAAACAATGTAGTTTATGTTATTTGATTTTAATAATTCCTTAAAGCTTTCGGAAATATTCTTTTGAATAATAATATCATTAACCGAGTTATTTTGAAGGACATTTAATTGAATATCAGGATGACCATTTATAGCTTCATATACATCATCGCATTTTGGAACTAATATTGGATTCATATTTAATTTCGAAAGGTTTATTAGTTCTTCTTTAGTAACTCTGTAATCAATAAAACAATGCATATAGATCTCCTTTTATATATGTAATTGATACTATATTAATTAAAAAATTAAAATTTAAGCATCGTGTTGAATTTAAATTTTAAGAAATTTTAAAGGATAGAGAAATGGTGAAGTAAAAAAAGAATTCAAATTTTGTTTATAGCATTAAAATTTCTTAAATCAGATATTTTGTATTATTTAAAGCTTTATTTGTGGACTTAATAATTAATTATTAACCGCATATTCTCTTAGATAAGTATATCCAAATTATATTGTGAACTTCAGAATTGAACATGTCAATTTAATTATTTTAATATAAAAATTGGGCATATTTGCATTAAAATTAAAATTTAAATTCTGCATATCCTTAAATTTTTAATACATACTAATATTAAGAAGGGAGTGAAATCCATGCTTATTCTAAAATTAGCTTATAGTGAAGACATAACCATTTCCCGCGATCTACAAGAGCTAAGAGAGTTACTAAAGAAGAAAAATATCATTATTGGATTTGTTGAGAGTATAGAAGGAAAAACTCATATAATTAAGATAATTTGCGAAGAAAATTCTTACAATGAAAAAATAGAAGAGATTATTAATTTATATGTTAGTAATATTTTATATAGAATAGTTATTGAAAATTATAGAAAGAAGGAAATGCTCGAATTTTTGACAGACAACTATTTTTTCTTGAAGCAAAGTGAAATATTAGAAGTTGAAGATGAAATATTAAAGGTATTGAAATGTGAGGACATAGGAGAAAATGAAGAGTCAATATATTGCTTGAATAAAATAAACTGCATGATAGAAAAAATTAGAGAGTGCATATGTGAAAAACAAGAAATAAATATAGATGGTTTTATAACATTTAGAATGAGAAAGCTTAGAAGTGATATAGAAAAAGTTATAGATAAAGTAGTAGAAAGATATATGGTAGAAAAGGAATATAAAGAATTTATTAAATTACTAAAGTATTTTGTGGAATTACAAGAATGCAAAATAGAAGAAGTAATTATAGTAATAGAGAATAACAACAATTATCAAGTGAAAGACAAGGAGGGCAGGGATCTATATTATGATTTTTTTAATGAAATTGCAACGGAGCAGGGGAAATTAGATCTTAATATAGAAGATATTTTAATAAGTGGGCTTATAACCAATGCGCCTAGAAATATAAAAATTTATGGAAAAGAGAACTGTGTTAATAAGGAATTTTTAGATACAATAGAAAATGTATTTGAAAATAGAGTTACTTTTTACGAGTTAAACAATGATTATAAGCTTGAAAAAATAATAGCAAAAAAATATTGACAGGTGTTAGTAATGATGTTATACTGATATTCGTTAAGAAGAAACAGCCGTTTCTCACCCTACAGTGTTAAATCTACTAGTACGGGTTTACATGGATATCTATGCAATGAGTGTTGATAATGTAAGGCGGCTATGAGGCCGTCTTTTTTATTATGTATATAATTTTTCGGAGGTGAAAAATATTAATAAAGATTTTTCTATGAATGAACAGATTAGAGAAAAAGAACTTAGAGTAATTGGAAGTGATGGGGAACAATTAGGTGTTATCCCAACAATTGAAGCAAAAAGACTTGCAGAGGAAAAAGATTTAGACTTAGTTATGATTTCTCCTAATGCAAAACCACCGGTTTGTAAGATTATGGACTTTGGTAAATTTGTATATGAGCAATCTAAAAAGGAAAAAGATGCTAAGAAAAAACAAAAAATTGTAAGTATTAAAGAAGTAAGATGCAGCCTAACAATTGAGGAACATGACATTGAAATAAAAGCAAAAAATGCCAGAAAGTTCCTATTAGAAGGAGATAAAGTTAAAATCACTGTCAGATTTAGAGGTAGAGAGATGGAACTTGGCCATATAGGACAAAAGATTCTTGATAACTTTGCAGCTAAATTAGAAGATGTCTGCCTAATAGAAAAAAGACCTAAAAGAGAAGGCAGAAGCATGACAATGGTTTTAGGGCCTAAAAAGGCATAACTTGAGAGGAGGATTTTAATCATGCCAAAAATGAAGACTCATAGAGGAGCAGCAAAAAGATTTAAAAAGACAGGTACAGGT